>NZ_CEZPJD010000152.1:0-12794 GCF_983059655.1 Okeania sp. | reverse complement strand
AGGGAGTAGGGAGTAGGGAGTAGGGAGTAGGGAGTAGGGAGTAGGGAGTAGGGAGCAGACAGTAGGAAATGCTTCGACCACTGTAGTCTATCTATTTGAAAACCGCTATAAATAGATATATATCAAATGGGTTTGATAAAGGGTAAATATTTCTCTTCTCTAGTTTGACATTCAATTCAATTCTATTACTCAAGGCAAAATTTCCTGAAAATTCTCTAACGATTAAGAAATAGAAAGAAGTTAAGTAAGCATGATTGGGATTTATACATTTTCTGGCCTCTATTATCATCAAATTCAATTCTCACCACTCTGGATAAATATTTTTCTTCTCTAGTTTGACATTCAATTCAATTTTATTGCTCAAGGCAAAATTTCCTGAAAATTCTCTAACGATTAAGAAATAGAAAGAAGTTAAGTAAGCATGATTGGGATTTATACATTTTCTGGCCTCTATTATCATCAAATTCAATTCTCACCACTCTGGATAAATATTTTTCTTCTCTAGTTTGATACTCAATTCAATTCTATTACTCAACGCAAAATTTCCTGAAAATTCTCTAACGATTAAGAAATAGAAAGAAGTTAAGTAAGCATGATTGGGATTTATACATTTTCTGGCCTCTATTATCATCAAATTCAATTCTCACCACTCTGGATAAATATTTTTCTTCTCTAGTTTGATGCTCAATTCAATTCTATTACTCAACGCAAAATTTCCTGAAAATTCTCTCAGCATTAAGAATCAGCAAAAAGTTAAGTAAGTACTATTGAGGTTTATATATTTTCTGGCCTTTCTGATAATCAGATTCAATTCTCAGCATTCAGGGTAAACATTTCTCTTATCTAGTTTGATGCTCAATTCAATTCAATTCTATTACTCAACGCAAAACTTCCTGAAAATTCTCTCAGGATTAAGAAAGAGATTGTCTAGGTATCAATGATGAGGTGAAATTTACTCAGATATTTTTTGAAATGGAAAGATATTTGTCTTTGGATTGAATACTTAGTCAATAAATAATTAAGGAGCAATTATTCTTATGTCAGACACCATTAGAGTCATAACTTATAGCAGTATTAACACCGCTACAACTGATAATAAAGAAGGTGCAAAAAGTATTGATGCGTTTAGTCCACCCATGCCTAGATTTTCTACAGAAAAGTCTTCTAAATCTTCAGATAAAAAGATTGGAGAGTATGAAGTTGCAGTGGATACTTTAGAAACAGAAATGGGTCATTTGATAGATGTTTTTGAGCGTTTGTTGAGTAGAGCAGAAAAACCTACTCAGACTGAAATTCAACTAGATGAAATAGAAATTTCAGTTGAAGTTAATGGAGAAGGAAAAGTGAGTCTTTTCGGAAGTGGAGGAAAAGCTGGTGGTAAAGGTGCTATCAAACTTAAATTTAAGCGGCATCTACAAAAATAAAATTCAACTAGACGAGATAGAACTTTCAGTTGAAGTTGATGAAGAAGGAAAAGAGAGTCTTTTTGGAAGTAGTTTCAGCAATTAACAATTAACAATTAATAATTAATAATTACTTCTCCCTTTGAGGGAGAGGATTGACATTTAAGGGAAAAAAATCTCTTGAAAGGGGAGGTGTTGAACCTGAATTATTTAATTATTAATTATTTGGTAAAAGCTGGTGGAAAGGGTGCTATAAAACTTAAATTCAAGGGACATCAACAAAATGCCTAAGAAGTTTGCAATGACTATTGGAGTTCAGAAATATAAGTTTATTCCTCTCAAGTATGCTGCAAATGATGCTGAAAAAATGCGAGACTTTTTACTTAAAAAAGCAGGTTTTGATCAAGTTTTGCACTACTCAGATGATTCTTCTAATAGTTATGAATATCCAGGACGTTCTGATATAGAAATAAAATTGAAAGAGATTGGAAATTTATCAATGGGGTCTGACGATTACTTTTGGTTTTTTTTCAGTGGCCATGGTTTTATAAATGACGGTCTTGACTACCTCATGCTTTCTGATACCCATGAAGATATTCAAAAAAGTGCTATTTCAGTTAACTATGTCATTCAGCAGCTTAAAAAATGTGGAGCGGGGAATGTTGTGTTGTTTCTAGATATGTGCAGAGACCAGGGTATTAAAAGTATCAAAGGGCCGGGAGAGCAAACTAAACAAAAAGCTCGTCAAATGGGAATGATTAGTTTTTTTTCTTGTAGTCGTGGCGAATATTCTTGGGAACTACCCGAACTGGAACATGGGGCTTTTACTTATGCGTTATTAAATTTATTGGGTACACAGAAAGGAGCAACTGTTAAAGAGTTAAATAAATACCTGAAAGAAAAGGTTCAACAATTAACTCAATACAGACAAACTCCTTATGTTATAGCCGATCCAATTGAAATGTCTGATTCTATTTTGATGCCAAAGTATGCAACTATAACAGATAATTTTAATTGGCATACCACCAATAATCAAGATCAAGTAATGACTCTCGAAGAGTTATTGCAAGAAAGAGAAATAATAGAAAAACTTAGAAATCAAAGAAATAAAAAACAAGAAGATTCAGTAACACAAACTCAGTCATTATTAAGCACATCAAATATTCAGGAAAAATCTAATAAGTTTTCCTTGAAAAAAATATTAGTATCTACAGCATCAGTAGTAATGTTAGTCTTTGGTACTAATACCATTACTTTCAATCGACTGTCACAAATAAATACTCAATTGCCTAAAGCACCTGCTCCAGGTATGAACGATGACTATAAAAGGATTCGACTTGTTGATGAAAGAGTTAATAATATCCAGGAAAAAAATTTAGCAATTAGAAAGTTTAATCAAAATGATATTCAGGCTGGCAAAATGGCTGTAGAAAAATTACTAGAAACAGGAAAAATAGAAAAAGCAGCAGAAGCGATCGCTGCTGTACCCGAACAACTCAAAGACCATCCAAAAATTAATTTTCTTAAAGGTAGATTAGCTTGGGAAATTTTCCAAGATAGTAATCAAAATAATCTGATATATGAAGCTATAAGTTATTGGAAAAAAGCTGCTGCTAAAAGTCCAGAAACTATTCAATATCAAAATGCGTTAGGCTTTGCTTATTACACTAAAGGAGATATGGAAAAAGCTTATGGTTATTGGTTAAAAGTATTGCATTTTTCAGGAAAAATCCCTCCTGTTCCTGATAATGATCTGATAAATTTATCTGTCAATAAGATAGAAGTTTTGAATGCTTATGCTGGTTTGGGATTAATACAGTTTAAATCTGCTCAAAATTTACAAAAAACTCCCGAGCAAGCTTTATTTTATTTGAATAAAGTTATGGGAGAAAGTGGCAAAAATTTTCATATTCAACAATTGCAAAAAAATTGGCTTTGGTCTCCCAGGGCACGTCAAGATTGGGATTTATTATTGAGAGGTCAATATTCAAAAACAGCCATTTGAACAGAATAAATATTTTGAAGGAATTGTAGTAATATTACAGCGGATTCCAGGTTTATGAGGTACAGTGACACTAAATTTTTAAATAGTTTTTGAAGTATGCAATAAAGTTTTCATTCTTATTAATCAAATTTACTAGAATTACTGTACAACACTTACATGGAATAGGCTGTATGTCCGGTTGAATAATTATAAATAAATGACGGAGAAGTCAGGAGTCAAGAGTCAGGAATTAGGAGGGAAGAAAGAAGAAGAAAAAAGCAATAAAATAATAAATAAGAGGAAAAGGAGAAAGTTTTTTCATAACTAATTATCCGGACATGATATAAGATATTGACAATTAAAATTTACCGAATAATTAAGGTTTAAAGCCTCTTATTCTTTGAATAAATCAAGAAAAAAAATCATGTTCGCCAATCCTCTTATTTTAAGGAGAGGTAATTATTTATAGCATTTCTCAAGTTACTGAGGTACAGTTGTTTTTCTTCTTTTCTATTCCCTGTTTCCCTACTCCCTAAAATAAATAAATTTTGTACCTCACGTTTCTTGATAATTGCTGTGTTAATTGTTAATTATTAATTCTTGAACTATTACCTATTACTGCTTTGCTTTTTCAAGAATATATTTTTAGGAACTTTACCTAATTGATAAGCACCACGACTATCTAAATATTTATATTGCCCAGGCTTTAATCCTACATGAATAAACTTTTTTGGATAACCAATCATTACAACATTACCAGAAGAGTCTTTTTGAACAATTTTCTCTAAATATTCTCTGGCATTCGTAGCGCGTCTGAAAAATTCTACTTGTTGCTGAGTATAAAAAACTAAACTAGGTTTTTCAAAGCTAATCATAATTATTTCTTCTCCAGGTTTTCTAACTTCAACAATAGTTTGAGCTAGTTGACGTAAGGGTAATTGACGTTCTTGGTCTACTAAAAATATCATCGGATTAATAGTAAAAATTAAACAAGCTACTAATCCAATAAAGTTAGTACTCCAAATCCAAGAAGTTTGTTTTTTAACTAAAAGAAATACCACCACTATTGCTGTAGTTATTAAGATTAATCCACCACGAATTAATAAACCCGACTCTCTAATTAAATCTGAGAAATATGGCATAGCTGGGTCTCCATCTAACCAATTAAAACTGAAGATAATTGCTATGGCTAAAATTAGCAGAAAAATGATATTAGCGATAATTGAAGCAGATAAAAAGCGACTTATTAATGTAGAATTATTTCTCTTGGATTTGGCAACAGGTTTAACAAAATTATTACTTGTATTCAAAGTTAATGTGGAATTATTAGCAGTTTTATTAGTCTGACCAATAACTAAATCTCTATTAATAATAATATCGCTCCAAAATAATCCTATTAATATTGCTGCTGCTGGCATTAATGGTAAGACATAACTCGGTAATTTGGTGGCAGAGACTGAGAAGAAAATGAAGATACTAATAAACCAGAAAAAAACAAATAGACTTAACTGTTCATTTCGTTGTTTATTACACCAATAACGACGTTGCCAAAATTTAGTTTGAGCGATCGCTATGGGTAAATAAATAGACCAAGGTGCAAAACCAATTAGTACGACTAAAAAGTAAAAGTACCAAGGTGCTCCATGATGATTAACAACTTTGGTAAAACGTTCAAAATTGTGATAACCAAAAAAACTATCAATATATTCTTTTCCATTGACTAAGGTTACTAAAGAATACCAAGGCAAAGTAATAGTCAAAAAAATTAAGCTACCACGCCAAATATTGATTTCTTTCCAGATTTGAACAAATTTTCCTACATATAATAAAAATGAACCAATAATTATTGCTGGTAAAACAATTCCAATCGGGCCTTTGGCGAGAACTGCTAAAGATATTAGGATATAAAAAGCTAAATACCATCTGTTAATTTTGGGAGTTTTTGTGGCTATTAATAATTGATTTTTATTTGGCTTTGATGAAACTTTTTTTCTGAGTATTTTGCTGTTTTTTGAATGTTGATTTTTTTGTTCTTGAGGATGATTTACTTGATAAATTTGATGATTATCTGCTTGTGAAGCATATCCGATAAAAAAGGCGAATAAAGCCGAACACATACAGCCTGTTAATAACATATCAGAAACTCCAATACGTCCCCAAGCAATAGTTTCTGGATTTAAGGCAATCATAGCAGCACCAATCCATGCTATTAATAATTTTACTATTAAAAACTTATTCTTAGGGGTAGATTCCTGATTACTCAAATGATAATTACCATATTTGTAGAGGACGTAAAATCCAAAACATACTAAACAAGTCGCAGATATTGCTGAAGGGAGACGCACAGACCATTCATTAATACCAAAAATATGATAAGAGATCGCCATTAACCAATAAATTAAAGGTGGTTTATCGAAGCGAGTTTCTCCATTAAAATAAGGTGTAATCCAATCTCCAGTTTCTACCATTTGACGAGCAGCTTCAGCAAAAAGTGGTTCTGTTTCATCAACTAGACCAATATTTCCCAAATTACAAAAAAAGGCTAACCAAGCAAGTAAACAGATCCATAAAACAGAAAGTCCTAATATTAAAAGATGATTTTTTGGTTGAGTTTTAAACCAATTGATAATTTCTAATTCTTGTATTAGTTTCATTCAGATTTAGTTATCCTTTGTTCTTCTTAAAAGTTTCAACCCTAATTTAGCTATAAATTAGACCAAATTGAAAAAAGAATGTTACAAATAAACTGGCGAGTAAATAATTAATAATTAATAACTAAGTAAGCATTCAGCTATTAGCATTTCCTAGGTCATGCTGCGCAAACAGCTATCAGCTTTTTAAAGAATCAAGCAAAAACTAAGGTTAGCGGACAGAAATATTTCATTTCCTGCGGAATGCTGCGCAAACAGAACTTTTAATTCTCCTTGACTACTCATTCCTTCTTCCAAGATAATGAGTTAATAACTCACAGCTGATATAGTCATTCCAGTTAAGATTGAGACAAGAGTTTCTTACCTTGAAAGAGTTTCAGTTGAAAAAGTGTTCCAGTCTTATTCAGAATGACTATAGCTGACGGCTGAATGCTTAAATAACTAACAATTAATAATTTACTAAAACCTACTAACTGCCACCTAGAAAGTTATTTGTAGTAAACATTTATCAATTTAGTATTAGACCTATTGCAAAAGTTTTACTTACATCAATTTTAAGATATGAAATCAGCAATTCCCTATTACCTATTGCTTCTATTGAAAGAGTGACCATTAATCATATTTTTTCAAGGCTTTAAAATTAACAGCCATTCTAATGTTTCTCTATTCCAAGTAGGAAATTTTGTTTCTCCTACAACATAAGGTCCCCAGTATAAACGAGAGCCATCTTGGGCAAAGACAACTAGGATATCTCCTGGTTTCAAGGTGAATTTTTCTTCTGGCAAAGAAAGTATTAATCCTCTATTACTACCTTCTCCCGGAGCAAAATCCCAGTGAGCAGATTTTTGGTAAGATTGGTCTGAGGATTTAGCTAGTAGTGCTAGACGAATTGGACGATTTGTACAGTTGCTAACTCGAAAAGCTCCTTTATCGGTTTTTACTATGGATGATTGAGAAGTAGTTGTGAGGAGACCACATTCTTGAATCTGTTTGGTTGGAGATGTTGGTAGGGGTTTCTGAGTAGGAATATTTAATAACTGAGGTTGAGACAATGTTTCATAATCATTTTTTTCCCAAGATATTGTCAACTGAAATCTGCCAATAATTAATCCTAACAAAAAAAATATAAAAGTAATAATAATTTGTGTATAAGGTTGAAATTTCATTTGAATTTGATTCTTTCTTTTCGTTCTTAACTTGGCACCCTGATTTTGTTCAATTAACCTGATACATTACAGCTTGCTCTTCTGCTATGTTAAACTAACTAGAGTATTTTTAACTTTCAAATTGATTTAAAAAGTCAAAAAATTAAAAATACAATAATATAGCACTACAAGAAATGGTTAGTACAATTTTCAATACAAAAACCCTTTTACTGTTTGCTATTCCCTGTTTTCTGTTCCCTATTCTCTAGCCCATAGCGCTATATATTTAGCTTCAATATCTATATCTATGCAAAATACTCGTCTTAATAGATTATTTAATGTTATTAGTGAAAGGTTTAGGCAATGGTTGAGTAATCCTTGGCGTCGAATTTCTCTATTAGTTATTAGTTTGTTATTTGGTAATTTTGCTGGGACTGCGGTTTCTACGATCGCTGGACAAGAAGGTTACTTAGATGTTATTTATGCTTTAATATGTTTGCTGATTACTGAACTATTAAACTGGTTTGCTTATGGTATTAAGGGGAAAATAGCACGTTCTTTGGGAATAGATATTTTGAATGGTTTTAAAATTGGTTTTACTTATGGTCTATTTTTAGAAGCTTTCAAATTAGGTTCTTAGCTCGAGGTGGTCGGTGGTAGGTTTTAGGTTTTAGGTAACAAACTGTAATTTTGTCCGACTACTTAGCAGTTAACTAGCTTTCAACTATTAGCTTGGATTGACATTCTGGACTTCTACAAGCAGAATAATTTAAGAGGGGTTTGAAATGCCATTTCAAAAGGAATTTTTCTCGATTATCGATTTAAGTATAAATCTAAGCTGTTTGTTGACTACTGAATTGCTGAACCCCTTTTTCAAGTAATGATTAATATATAGCAATGAGAAATCATTTGTAAAAAATATAAGGATATATAAAAAACCTGAAACTTTTACCTTTATTCTCAGTTAAAAATTTCCTGTTCCCTAAATTAAAAGATATTTTTACCCGCAACTAAAATAGGATTACCATATTTATATTTCATCTTCCCTTTAAACTAATATCTACATTTCCTAAACTATAAGCTTCTGTTACTATTGTCACTATACTCTGAAGATCGGGCGGTAAACTTTTTCAGCCTACTACCTAAAACCTACCACCTTCTTAAATAATTTGATTTTTATGGGATTTTCCAATTTATCTCGAGTACAAATTTTAGAAGCTTTAAAGCTAGGAAAATTTATAGGAAAAAAAGAATTAGAAATCTTAGAAACTCAGGAATTAATAGACCAAACACATGCCCAGATTTTTAACATTACTTCTGAAAATGTCAGAGAAGTAATTAGAGAGCGATCGCTTCTATTTCAATCTGTAATTACTGACTATCATAAATTACCATTGAAGGATAATAATACTTTAGAAAATTTATGGAAATTTTGGTTGCCTTTAGGGATAAAACTAGCAGATAAATGTCAAAACCTAGGTCATCCATTAGTTCAAGGTATTTTAGGGGGGCAAGGAACAGGTAAAACTACTCTTGCTAAAATTTTAATCTTGATTTTAGATAAACTTGGCTACAATACAATAGCTATTTCTGTTGATGATATTTATAAAACCTACGCTGAACGTCAACTATTACAAAAACAAGATTCCCGATTAATTTGGCGCGGTCCCCCAGGAACCCATGATGTTAACTTAGGAATAGAAACTTTAGATAAGTTACGTCAATCTCATAATCAAAAATCTGATAATTTAATTCCAATTCCTAGATTTAATAAGTCTCTTTTTAATGGTGCTGGAGATAGAATTGAACCTGAGATGGTAAGTAAAGTTGATATTATTTTATTTGAAGGTTGGTTTGTTGGAGTTAGACCAATTGCTGAGAAACTTTTTAATGTTGCACCACCACCTATTATCACAGAAACAGACCAGGAATTTGCTCGTGATATGAATCGAAAATTAATAGACTATTTACCTCTTTGGGAAAAGTTAGATAAGTTAATTGTTTTATACCCCACTGATTATCGCTTTTCTAAACAGTGGCGACAACAAGCAGAACAACAAATGATTGCTTCTGGAAAATCGGGGATGAGTGATGGTCAAATTGAAAAATTTGTGGAGTATTTTTGGAAAGCATTACATCCAGAATTATTTATTAAACCACTGGTGAAAAATACTAAATTAGTAGAATTAATCATAGAAATTAATTCCGATCATTCACTTGGCAAAATTTATCAACCAAATTATTTTAATTGAGCAACAAAATTTTATTGATTACTATTCACTGAGAGGTTATCTGAGAAGTCCCATTTGCTACATCGCTCGCCCCCGCGCATCCCCCATTCAACAAAAAGCGCAGCAACATCTAGCCTCCCTCTTGGAAAGGGGGAAAGGAGGGGGATTAACTTTGTTTGTTGGGGTGCTCGGGGGGCAAAATCCAGTATCAGAAAAACTTTTCAGATATACTCTTAAAGTTTTTGGCAAAGAGAGCGTGAAACGAAAAATATACAGTAGATTCCAAGTATATAAAGTACAGAGATTAACAATTAAATGAATGCAAATGCGGGCATCTTGCCCGCGATAAGTGTATCTCATTCAAGCAGAATATTCTGTATAACCAAATAGGATGGTAAGCAGTGAGAAAAATTCAATTTCTTTCATTTCCTGTTACCAACACTAACCATACTAAAACTACTTATAACTGTATATTTAGTTTGACTCCAAACTATTTATTTATAAACCTTTTCTTTACCTTCTTCTTGAACTTCAGGAACTACTTTAGGGCTCACTTCAGGAACTACTTCAGGGACTATTTTTTCAGGAGCACAAGCAATAAAATTAGTTAGTAAACATACACTTGGACCTATGCTTGTACCACGCAAATTAACCCCTTCTAAATTAGCTCCACTAAGATTAGCAAGAGTTATATTTGTTTCAATTAATTTTGCCTTAGCAAGGTTAGCATTAGAAAAATTTACATCTTTCAAATTAGCTTGACGCATATCAGCATTAAAAAGGTCAGACTCACTCATATTGGCATTTTCTAAATTAGCTCTAAACCAAGATGACTGACGTAAATTTGCATTAGAAAAATTAGCCCCACTAACAACAGATTCAATCAAATTAGCTTCAAATAGATTAGCATTTTCTAAAGTTGCTCCTGTCAGATAAACTCTAGATAAATTAGCATGAGCTAGGTAAGTATCTGTTAAATCAGCACCTCGAAGATCTGCATCATTCATTTTTACTCTCGAGAGGTTAGCATTAGAAAGATTAGCACCAACAAGATTAGTCACAGCAAGATTTGCCCCAGACAAATTTGCACCTTCAAGATTTGCACCTTCGAGGTCAGCTCCAATCAGTCGAGTAGGATTGGTCTGTTACCAGACCTCACCCCTCTAAGAACCGTACATGAGCCTTTCAACTCATACGGCTCAAGCCATACTTCAAGCCTTATTTCACTCGGATTTATGTACCTGCTTATGACACATTCTATGTAGGTGTATAAGGTTATTCACGTCATCTGAACCGCCTTTCACCACAGGTACTATGTGATGGATTTCTAGATGTTCACCATTAAGCAATGAGTCGTTACAAATTGGGCATTTATAATTTTGATTTTTGGCTACTTTGTCCAATTTAGAACCTTTGGCCCATCTTTTACTACCCATTGATTTGTTACGTTCTTCAAAATAGTCAGTGTAGTTAGCATCATCTGCACTGGCTACACTCTTGACTTTAATGTGTCTGATAATAGGTATATCTTTGGATATATCAACTAAAATTATAGGTTTCGTTTTTCCGTTTCTACCTACTTCTTCGCACATGAAAGTCCATTTGACCCCATTGTAATAGTGGAAGTATCTGTCTTTTATCCATTTTTTGCCTTTGAGCGGATGCCTACGAACCGCCCATTTCCAAAGATAGTTGGTTAGTCTATGATTAACATAGGAGAAAACTTCCTTACTAACTTGGCTTCTGTAGTAATTGGCAAAGCCTCGCAGGATAGGATTTAGTTTTTTGATCAGGGCGACTTGGGTTAAACCTAATCCTTTATTTATTTCATCCTTGAGTTTCTTACAGAATTCAAGGACTTTTTCCTTTTCAGGTTTAATTAGTAATTTGCCACCATAGTGACGTAGATTGAAACCTAAAAAGTTGAATCCCTCATCTATGTGAACTATCTTTGTTTTTTCGGAGTTGATTTTAAGTCCTTTCTCATATAACCATGTTTTTAAAGTTGTGAAAGCTGTTTCTAGGTGTTCTTTCTCTCTAGCTGTAATTACAAAATCATCAGCATAGCGAATGAGGCCGAGTTTTGGTCTGTGATAACCTCTTGCTTTGGCAGGGAGTTTAATAGAGGTGATTAATTCCTCTAATCCATGTAAGCCAATGTTGGCTAGTATTGGGCTAATCACTCCACCCTGCGGTGTCCCTTTTAAGGTTTCGTATTTAACACCATTGTCAATGAATCCAGCTTGTAACCAATCCTTGATTAGTTTCCTTGCAGGGAAAGAGTCAATGAGATTGATTATAGTTTCATGGTTAATGTTATCGAAAAATCCTTTTAAATCAACGTCTAGAACCCATCTATCTGCGTTTCCTGCATTGAGTCTGCTGTAACATTGCATAATTGCATCGTGACAGCTTCTTTTTGGTCTGAATCCATAGCTATTGGGTTCAAAAACCGCTTCCCATTCGGGTTCTAGGGAATTTTTAACTATTGCTTGTTGTACTCTATCTCTCACGGTTGGGATGCCGAGAGGACGTTGTCTTGGTGCGCGTTCCCTCTCTTGGTCAGCATTCCCTCTCTTGGTCGGCGTTCCCTTGCGCCTGTCGGCGGCGCGGGGTCCGACCGCTTGCGTCTGACGCCGACGCGGGATCTGACCGCTTGCGTCTTTCGCCGACGCGGGGTCGCACCGCTTCTTACCGTTGGACTTAGGAATATAAACCCTTTTAACAGGTTTGACTTTGTTTTCCTTCCAATTGTTAATAAGTTTCACTCTATCTTCTGGAGTTTTTATCACCTCCTTATCGATACCAGAAGTAGCTTTACCGCTATTCAATTGAGTGATTTGTCTAACAGACAATAGTAGATTTGAGTAGGACTTTAGTATCAGTTTTTGCAATCTTCTTAGTTGCTTATACTGACCGAGCTTTTTGGCACGAAAAATACGTCTTCTTAGGTTTTTGACAATTTTGATAGTTTTACGCCAGTTAATGTCGTTCCAGCTATTTAATTGTCCCTCCTGTCCATTTATCTCTTGATGAGATATCAAACTTTTCATTTGGTTCAATTCCTGACAAGTTTTCTTTTTCGTATATGACCCAAGGTACGTCTGCTTCGCTTTCGCTCAGGGGCAAATTTTGAACCCCTATCCACTTCATTACAAAGTGGCATTCGCTTCTTACCTCATCCTTCTCCCTCCAGAGATTTCCGCATTGATTACTCTTTGCCTATCAGTAGATTGACTACCATACTGAACTCTGTAGGGTTTTTCCTGTTGTATCATTTGAAGTTCTGTGATGCTTAAGATGGTTATCTTTTCTGCGAGGGGGATGTTAGAGTCGATGGAGGGTATTATCCCTCGCACCTCTCCTTCAGAACCGGACGT
>NZ_CEZPJD010000151.1:0-12809 GCF_983059655.1 Okeania sp. | reverse complement strand
GGTTTGACCCTTTTTTCCTAATGCACCATTTAAGATGAAACAGTCCAGTAGGGTGCGTTAATGAAATGTAACGCACCATCTTCAAGTCAAAAGTTAAAAGTTAAAAGTCTAGTAGTAGTCCAGTAGGGTGCGTTAATGAAATGTAACGCACCATCTAGATTTTTATGTTCGCTCAGATTTTTATGTTCGCTCAGTTACGCTGACGCTAACACACCCTACTACTACTACCACTCAACCACTGCTGAAATACCTCAAACCTGCCATCGTCAGGATGAACAATACGATAAATTCGCAATCGCTTTTTCTGATGAGTTTCTGTGCGCAAACACTCCAAACTATAACCAATTTTATCCAAGAAACGCCGCACTATTGTAATAGGGCTAGAATTTACCGCCAACCCTATCCCGACTATACTTTTAATTGCTGCTCGGTTTGCTAAAGCAGTCTTGGCTAACAATTGCAAATCTTCATCAATATTTTTCAACTCTCGTTGCCTATCTTTCAACAATGGCGGTATTTTCAATAATTCCATCATCCCAATGGTTGCACCCAATAAGCGATCGTTAAAATCAGGTATGAAAATATTTCCCTTGCCCAACTCCAAAATTGTTTTCGCTATTTCAGCATCCCGTGCAACTAAGTATTGTCGCCCTACAGTCATAAAATAATGTAGTTGCAACTGTTGATACCATCCAGAATCATCTTTTTCTACCAATTCAGAAGTTATAGGGATACTGTAGCGCAGCATTAATTCAAATTTTCGTTGTTCGCGTTGTTGTTTGCTGGTTTTGGATAATCGTTTTTTTAGTTTTTGATATTCGGCCAAACTAATATTTCGGGCAGTAGCGATCGCCTCACATTCTGTCTGATAATTTTGCTTAATTACAGTAGCGATCGCTTCCTGTAAATCATTAATTTCTGTAAGTGTTTCTGATGATTTTTTTGCTTCTAAATTATTAGCTAAAACTTCTGGGGAAGCTTCGAGAATATGATGTCCTTCGATTCGCAAAGCTTCTAAAATAGACTCTCGATATTGATTCATTCCTGCATTGAAACGAACGGCTAGTTTTGCCCAACACAAAAAAGATTCTGCCTGAAAACCTGTTTCTAAATCATCCAAACTATCAAAATCTGATTGTTGTAATAGTCTAATATTTAGTTGAGTCAAACGTTGTTCAGAATTGAGCAAAGAAGTAATAGAAGTCGAACCATTACCAACTTGATTAAAACCAGAATTTGCTACCCATAAATATCTCGGAATATTCTCACGAACTCTACCTAAAGATTGACAAACAGAAGTTGCTCCTTGTACTCCTTGAGCAATAACCCAAACAGAAGTGAAATGACCTTGAATATCAATACTAATTCCTGTTTCAATTGAAGGAGAAGCTAAGACAATATCGTATTGTGGCAATACTTGATTTAATGATTTAATACAACCATAAGCAGGATGATTAGGTTCAGCTAAAGATTCTGAATCTATTCTGAGGATTTTTAAGTCAGGAAACTGTTTTTTCAAATAAGCTTCTAAAGCACGGGTTCCCCATTTACTTGTGATTTTTTGTGCTGATAAACATACCATTGGTTTGCCACCTTCACGGATATGTTTGTGTAAATCTGCGATTAATCTTTTGGGAGTAGTTTCTGGATAATTAAAAACTTGCCAAGCTTCTTTTTCTCCAGGGAGCCAATCGTTTTGAATAATAAAAGGTTCTAATTTTACTCCGGCTAAAGCTTGTAAATAATCTATTGAAATATCGCTTAAGTCAGCATCAGCTATAAATACCTGACCCACACCTCCTAAAACATTTTGCATTAATGTTTTGAAAGACCTGAGAATTTCTACTCGGTTTTGCCGACAAGTATTAGAATTTAAACCATGCCAAATCACCTGTTCTATTTCATCAATAATTACCACTCCATCAGACCAATTTTCCGGATTGAAACTAGCCTGAGAATTAGGATGTAGGGAATCAATACATAAACCAATACCTAATAATTTATTATCCGATTTTTTATCTACTTCTGTAATATATTTTAGTCCGAAACGTTGACATAACTCTTGTACTAACTGCACTCGATGACCAATAACTAAAACCTTTTGATTGCGAGCTACAGCTTCACTGACAATTTTCTCTAATAACTTAGTTTTTCCAGTGCCCTTAGCAGATTTAATTCCTACTAATTTTGCCGGAAAATCAGTGCTATAGGCTAGGTCAAGATTATCTAATTTTTGTAAATTATTACTGCTGATAGAACCTAAAATATGTTGTTCGGAAAGATAACGACTATTAACTCTAAGATTTACAGGATATGTGAGTTTGCTAAATGATTTAGCCTTCCAAAGTTCTAAAGGTAATGCGTTTTTATAAGCTTCATCAAACAAACTTTGCCCATGATTTGCGATTAAATCGTCAACTCCCTTACCCAATTCTGGATTCCAGGAAATAACTTTAACATTACATCCTTTTCTTGTGAGTAAATATCCAGTTTGTCTAATAGCAGCATTAACATTTTTAATAGTCTTAGGTTTAGTATCTTGGTCAAATGCAATATAAATTTCTCGATGATTATTTGCTAGCTTTTCTAACTGAGGAATTAAATTCGATCTACCAATACGGTTGCCATATTCATCTCTAATAACTCGATATCCCCCAAAAATTCCTGGTAAAGCGATCGCTACATAACCACCTGTTAATAAAGCACCTGTTTTTTTTGCCCCTTCAGTAATACATAAAGGTATTTGAGGATGAGCGATAAACCACTGCCAAAAACCAAGGTCTGGTTGATTATTATCAATATCTTCTGGCAGAATTTCTATTTGATAACGACTGGCAATTTGATGCCACAAATGTAGGGGTATTTTTAGGGCAAATAAACTGGTGGGAGTTTTCGGAGGATGTTCATATTTAATTAACTTTTTTTGGTCATAACTGTGACGTGGTTGACTAGGTTTAAAACAACCCCAAAGGTCTTCTTCTCCTGTAAGTAAATCAATTCCCGAACACCACCATCCACCTTCTTCAACGTGTTGGTATCGCTTTAATATTTGGCTAGTTACTCGGCCATCATTTCGTCTAGGAATAGCATCAGAATAAAACAAAAATTCATAAGGCCGTTGTCCTTCTAAAGGAACAACATTAAGGTGTATTAGTTGGTCATCGACACAGCTATTAGTCCATTCTCGGAAATAATTAATTGGTGTTTCGGCCTTAAGATTCATTTAATAATGCACTCTATATATAGTGAAGGATTTTCATTATATGGGAAAAGCACACTATATACATATAAAATTTTTCTAAGACTCCGGGAGTAGAGGAGGGCATCCCCCCTACCCCCCTTTGAAAGGGGGGAAAAGACAGGACGGGTCGTGGAATGGGCATCTTGCCCGTTCCTAATATTTTCATCCCTCAGCAATGCCTTTTTTTATCACTCATTATTATGATATGACGGGTTGTGGAATGGGCATCTTGCCCGTTCCTGATTTCTTGGTTGCGGACATTCATTAAACACTACACAATCAGCAATTTTTTCAAAAAGGTATCCTCCTAATATTTCACATAAAGAAGGCGTGCAACTTGAGATACAAATACTGAATAATAGAGTAATTTTGGAAGTTGTTTTCATCTGAATTAAAATAGTTGTTATGTCAACCTTATTTACTTACAACTACAATTTAATCAAGGTATATTTGAGATTTATAAATAGAAATTTAATAGCATATTTTATCTTTAAATACCTTACAAAAATGCTCCAGATTAGTCAGTATGTATTTTTTTGCATATTCAGAACAAAAACATAATTTTTTATGCAAGTTTCTGCATATTTTGCTAATTGTTCAGAAGTATTTTTATATTCAATATAAGAAAACTTATACTTAAAAAGTCAAATATAAAGAGAGCCATGTCATCCGCCAAGAAATAAATTTATTGGCTCAAAGTAGAAGCCATATTTAGATGACTAAAAATAGCTAATTTATTATGGCTAATTAATTAGGCTTGATATAAAAACGTATCAGCTACTATAGTTTCAATACCCAGGGAATTTAAACTTCAATGGAAAAGGGACAATTTGACTACATTTATCAGAATTTGTCAGAATTTGAAAAAAAAATACTGGAGTTGCGTTTATCCGATAAGGATATAACACAGGAAGAAATTGCTAAGTCAGTAAATTGTGACCAATCTAATGTAGGAAGAAAATTAAAGGCGATCGCTAATAAATTTAACTATTCAGAATCTAGTTTGGATTGGAAAGAATATTTAGTTAAGATATTTAGCCAATATAAACCTGATTTAGTCGATCAAAAATTTATCGAACATTATGGTTTTTATCCAGTTTTCATGCCAGACAAACCTGAAGAACCAGATTCACCTTTTTATATAGAACGTTATCAGATTCGACGTTGTTCTGTTGAGTCTCAATGTTACCAAGAAATAGAAAGACCAGGTTCTTTAGTGAGGATAAAAGCACCTAAGAAAATGGGTAAAACTTCTCTGATTAAAAAGATACAAGCTAAAGCCAATGAAAATAATTATATTTCTCAGTATCTGAAGTTTAATCTTTTGATTGAAGATTCAAATGTCAGCAGTGTTAATGACTTTATCAAAGGGTTTAATAACAATCTCAAAAGTCGGTTTACAGATGTTCCAGAGGGGCCTGATTGGGATGATAATAATGCTAAAATTTCTTGTACTAAGGATTTAAAGGCACTATTGCTGAAGTTACAGAAAAATCTGGTTTTAATATTAGATGAAGTGGATGAAATTTTCCGATATCCAGAAATATCTAAAGATTTTTTTGCCATGTTAAGACATTGGTATGAAGAAAGTAATAATGTCAAAATTTGGAGAAATTTACGGATGGTAATTGCTTATTCTACGGAATATCACGGCACGTTAGATATTTATCAATCTCCTTTTAATGTGGGTTTACCGATAGAGTTAAAGGAGTTTAAAAAAGAAGAAGTAAACCGATTAATACTCTTACATCAACTTGACCTGAAAATAGTAGCTGATTTAATGTCTATGGTGGGAGGACATCCTTATTTGATTAGGTTGGCTTTATATAAAATGTCTCAGGAAGATTTGACGATTGAAAAGTTTTTAAAGGAGGCTCCTACTGATAGTGGAATTTATCGAGACCATTTGAGTAGGCATTTAGAAACTATGGGAAAGAGGTCGAAGATTAAAACAGTTTTTCAGGAAATATTAAAGGCTAATTCTCCAGTTAGTTTTGCTGATAAAAATCGAGAGATACGTCAGTTGGAAGCTATGGGATTAATTACAATTAAAGGTAATAAAGCTGAAACTCGTTGTGAGTTATATCGAAAATATTTTGGGGAATTTTTAGGTAGCAATTAGCTCGTAGTTGGGCTTTAGCCCTAAGATTGATAGGGTTAAATCCCTAATACAAACATATCACTTAGCTTTAAGATAAATTGGTCTAAAGCCCTACTACAAACATATTACTTAGCTTTAAGATTGATGGGGCTAAAGCCCTACTACAAACACTTTATTAATGAAATTATGATTTATCGCTCTACTGGAGGAAGTTTATCAGTAGACGACCCCACTTATGTAGAGAGAAAACAAGATACAGAACTATTAGAAAAACTCCTAGAAGGAGAATATTGTTATGTATTTAATTCTCGTCAAATGGGTAAGTCTAGTTTGCGGGTAAGAATTATAGATAAATTAACCTCCCAAGGTTGTCAATGTATCTCAATTGATATGAGTATGTTATCTGATTTTTCCATACCTAAAGAGTCTTGGTATGACGGTTTTTTAACGGAAATATTTGATAAATGTGACTTGGAAAATAGTAACAATTTTCAAGAATGGATAGCTAGTCATCTAAACTTAAGTAATCTTCAACGTTGGAAACTTTTTCTCGAAGAAATTTTATTTAGGAATTTTCCAACTCAGAAAATATATATTTTTCTAGACGAAATTGATACTCTGGGAAAATGCTATTTTAAAGATGAATTTTTGGGTTTTATCCGTTCTTGTTATAATCGCCGGGCTGAGAATAAAAAATCTGATTATCATCGACTGGTTTTTGGGTTTTTCGGTGCGGTTACTCCAGGGGATTTAATTAAAAATAGAAGGCATACTCCTTTTAATGTTGGCTATGGCATTGAGTTGACTGAATTAACTTTTGCGGGAGTAAAGAAACATTTAACTCAGGGATTAGAAGGGTATGTAGAAGAACCGGATGTTGTTTTACAAAAAGTTTTTGATTGGACTGGAGGTCAACCTTTTTTAACTCAGAAACTTTGTCAAATTATTGTTGATTATGCAGATAGTTCTCGACCAGATGTTGATAAGTTGGTAGAACAACATATTTTGACTTCTTGGGAGGATAAAGATAATCCTCTTCATTTAAAACATATACAGGATTATTTACTTAGTGATATTCAATTATTGAGGTTATATCAAAAGGTTCTTGAGGAGGGAGAGGTTAAGTTTAATAAGAGTCAAGTACAAATGTCTCTGAAGTTGTCAGGTATAGTTCTGAAAAAACAAGATAAATTGGTGATTTTTAATCAGATTTATCAGAGAGTTTTTAATCCAGATTGGGTTGAGGAACAATTGGTAAATTTAGAAAATAATCTGGATTTGCCTAAACCTAAAAGATTAAGTATGAGTTTAGCTATTGCTGGTTTATTATGGGTCGGAGTAATTGGTATTAGAGCTTTGGGTTTGCTCCAACCATTAGAGTTAAATAAGTTCGATTTATTAATGCGATCGCGACTTCCAGAAAAGCCAGACCCTAATATTTTAATTGTTGAAGCTACACAAGCAGATATTAACAAATTTGGTATTGGTAATGTTTTAAAGGATGAAATTTTGGCTGAGGTAATAACTAAAATTGATGCTTTTCAACCTGCAATTATTGGTTTAGATTTATGGCGGGAGAAACCTTTAGAATCTGAAGCTAATTATCGAAGGTTATTAAATATTTTGGCTAATAATCAGAAAATAATTGCTGTTTGTAGTACCAGTGAATATCGCCCTAATAAACCTGGTACTATACCTCCTGAAAGTGTGCCAAAAGAACGTTTAGGCTTTACTGATTTAGCTCTTGATAATGGTCAATTTAAAATTGTCCGTCGCCATTTAATGTTTATGGTTACCGAAGAGAAAGACCCTTGTCAAACAGGTTATTCATTAAGTGCTAGGGTGGCTTTAGATTTTTTGGCAATTAAAGGAATTAAACCAGAAAATACTCCGGAAGGAAATGTGAGAATTGGTGATGTTACTTTAAAGAGATTGAGGAAAGGAGAAGGTATTTATCAAAATTTTGATGATGGTGGGTTTCAAATTTTACTTAATTATAGAAACTCAAAAAAAGTAGCTAAAACAATTACTATTTCTGATGTTTTGAATGGGGAAATTAATGATTCTTTAGTTAAGGATAAAATTGTCCTGATTGGGATAACAGACCCTGCTGCTGGTGACAAATTTTCTACTCCTTATAGTCAGATTCAGCCTCCTAATCAAAAGCAAATGTCTGGAGTTATTTTACACGCACATCAGGTCAGTCAAATTATTAGTGCAGTTTTAGATGGAAGACCTTTAATTACTTTTTGGAGTTGGTGGGTAGAATGGTTGTGGATTTTGGCTTGGTTTGTTTTGAGTTGTGTGGTAAGCAGGCATTTTTTGCGAGGTTTTTCTTTGTTCTTATTTATAGTAGGAAGTACGTTTGTTTTATACTTAGTTAGTTGGTTTGTTTTGACTCTGGGTTTTGTGGTTCCTTTAGTGCCACCTTTATCTATTTTGGTATTAATTAATTGCGCTCTCCTTAGCTCCCCATTTCCAAAGAGGAAGAGGATTAAAGGGAATTAAACTCTTCAATATCTTTAACAAATTAGTATCACAAAAAGTTTTTTTAAGGAAGGAAATTATGAAATATAAACAAGTTATTGTTTGCACTTTGGGTTTATTGCTAGGAATGACTCAACCAGTTTTAGGAGAATTTGAAACCCCTGCAAAAAGTAGACCAGGGAATAGAGGAGATGCAGGAAATCGCGATCCTAATGCTCCTCCTCCTAAATTATGTCCTCAAATGGAAAAGCCTCTTTTAGCTCTTGTTCCTCAAACTAACTTCGGATACACTTTAGCGAGTCATCCGACTTTTTGGTTGTACATTCCTGGTTATAGCAAGTCTATTGATTTCACTTTAATAGATGAAGCTACTGGGAACAAAATTTATCAAACTAATTTTAATGTTAAGTCTGAACAGGGAATTATTAGTTTGAAGTTACCTTCTGCTGCACCACCTTTAAAGGTAGGAAAACAATATCGTTGGAAATTTGTTTTTGACTGTGGAGATGGAGCAGAGGATCTGTATGTTGATGTAGTGGTTGAACGGGTAGCAGCTAGCGATCGCTTAACCAGTCAGTTAAATTCCGCTACAACTGTGATGGAAAAGATAGATATTTATGCAGAAAATGGTTTGTGGCATGAGACTATTACTGAGTTAGGAAACTTGCGTCGGAGTAATCCTGATGATGTAGCGATCGCCACTAGATGGAATAGTTTATGGCAGCAAGAATATATTCGTTTCCCGGACTATGATTTGACTTTGGAGCAGATTCAAGATTGTTGTGATGTTGGCGATCAGTAGGGTTTAATCCCCCCAAACCCCCCTTTGAAAGGGGGGCTTAAGATTTGAAAGGGGGGCTTAAGAATTTTGGGAAGAGCGACTTAAGAATTCTGGTTGATGCCATAACTTTATTAAAATCGTATAAATAGGTGGCTTTAATTAAACGTAACTATGTCATTGCGACTGGAACAGAGTGGAGCATAAACCTCTCCCCCAATTCTCCTTTTTCCGTTCCCCCCCTTTCAAAGGGGGGATAGGGGGGATAAAAAGGGGTTTAGGTTTTACCCACAACTTTAGCCTAAACAGGCTACTACTTGGTAGAACTAAAGTTTTTTTCAGGAGGAAAATTATGAAAAGTAAGTATTTTGTTGTTGTTATTGTTGGTGTTTTTGGGTTATTAGTGGGAATGGTTAAGCCAGTAGTGGGGGAAATTCAACCTGCTGTGGTAGCGCAACAGTCTGAGGAAATGGAGGAAGTAGAACAACTTTTTCAACAGGCACAAGAGTTATCAGCACAGGGAAAATATAGTGAAGCTATTCTGCTATTAGAACGTGTTTTAGTTATTAGAGAAAATGCAGATGCTTCTGAAACTGTTGAAGCAGCGATAATTATTAACTCTTTAGGTCTACAGCACTATTACCAAGGTAACTATAGCAAAGCCTTACCCCTATTTCAAAGGTCTCTGGCAATCTATGAAAAAGCATTCGGAACTGACCATCCCTCGGTCGCCACTAGCCTCAACAACCAGGCAGAACTGTACCGTGTCCAAGGTAACTACAGTGAAGCCTTACCCCTATTCCAAAGGTCTCTGGCAATCTATGAAAAAGCATTCGGAACTGATCATCCAAACGTTGCTGCCAGTCTTAGCAACCTGGCCAATCTATACTATGCACAAGGGAACTACACAGAAGCCTTACCTCTATTCCAAAGGTCTCTAGCAATCAGAGAGAAAGTATTAGGAACTGACCATCCAGATGTTGCCAACAGTCTTAACAACCAGGCAGAACTGTACCGTGTCCAAGGGAACTACAAAGAAGCTTTACCCCTATTCCAAAGGTCTCTGGCAATCTATGAAAAAGCATTAGGAACTGATCATCCAAACGTTGCTGCCAGTCTCAACAACTTGGCAGAAATGTATCATGCCCAAGGGAACTACACAAAAGCTTTACCCCTATACCAAAGGTCTCTGGCAATCTATGAAAAAGCATTCGGAACTGATCATCCAAACGTTGCTGCCAGTCTTAGCAACCTGGCCAATCTATACTATGCACAAGGGAACTACACAGAAGCCTTACCTCTATTCCAAAGGTCTCTAGCAATCAGAGAGAAAGTATTAGGAACTGACCATCCAGATGTTGCCAACAGTCTTAACAACCAGGCAGAACTGTACCGTGTCCAAGGGAACTACAAAGAAGCTTTACCCCTATTCCAAAGGTCTCTGGCAATCTATGAAAAAGCATTAGGAACTGATCATCGAAACGTTGCTGACAGCCTCAACAACTTGGCAGTACTGTATCAAGTCCAAGGGAAGTATAAAGAAGCTTTACCCCTATACCAAAGATCTCTGGCAATCTATGAAAAAGCGTTAGGAGTTGACCATCCAAATGTTGCTAGCAGCCTTAACAACCAGGCAGAAATGTATCGTGCCCAAGGGAACTACAAAGAAGCCTTACCCCTGTTGCAAAGGTCTCTGGCAATCTATGAAAAAGCATTAGGAGTTGACCATCCATACTTTGCCCAAAGTCTCAACAACCTGGCATCACTATATAAAGTCCAAGGAAAGTACAAAGAAGCCTTACCCCTGTTGCAAAGGTCTCTGGCAATCTATGAAAAAGCACTAGGAACTGACCATCTAGATGTTGCTAGCATCCTTAACAACCTGGCAACATTGTACGATTCCCAAGGGAAGTACAAAGAAGCTTTACCCCTATACCAAAGGTCTCTAGCAATCAAAGAGAAAGCATTAGGAGCCGATCATCCATACTTTGCCCAAACTCTCAACAACCTAGCAGTACTGTACCATAACCAAGGGAACTATGCAGAAACTTTACCTCTGTTGCAAAGGTCTCTGGCAATCAGAGAAAAAGCATTAGGGACTGACCATCCAGATATCGCCCAAAGCCTCAATAACCTGGCAGGAATGTATCAAGCCCAAGGCAATACAACCAGTGCCATTGAACATCTCACCCGTGGAATGGAAGTAGAAGAAACCACCCTCACTACCTTCCTCGCCACAGGTTCGGAAAGTCAAAAACAAGCCTCTATGAAAAAGCTCTCCACAACTCAAACCACAGTATCCATACACCTTCAAGACGCACCCACAAACAAAAAAGCTGGCAACCTCGCCCTAACCACCATCCTCCGGCGCAAAGGTCGCATCCTTGACTTCACCACTGACTCCCTCCAAACCATCCGCAACAACCTCACCCCAGAAAACCAAAAACTCCTCGACGACCTCACTAACACTCGCAGTCAACTAGCGAATCTGTATTACAGTAAATCTGAAAATCGATCCCCGCTAGAACAATACCGTCAACAACTAGACATCCTCAAACTTAAAGCAGAAAAATTAGAAGCAGACCTTTCTCTTGCTAGTGTAGAATTCAGAAAAATTTCTCAACCAGTAACTATTGAAGCAGTACAAAAGTTAATTCCTACTGATGCAGCATTGGTAGAAATCGTGCAGTACAAACCTTACGATTTTAAAGCTAAACGAGGTGAAGAATGGGGAAAACCCCACTATGCAGCCTACATCCTCCATTCCACAGGCGCACCCCAATGGGTAGATCTGGGAGCAGTAGAACCCATCCACAAAGCCGTCACCGAATTTCGCAATACCTTATCAAATAAACCAAGCACATCAGATCAAGAACTAATAGAAAAAGCAATTGCCGAAACCAAGGCAACCGCCCGCACCTTAGATAAATTAGTCATGGAACCCATCCGCCAAAAACTCGGCAACACCAAACACATCCTCCTCTCCCCAGACTCTCAACTCAACCTCATTCCCTTTGCTGCTCTGGTAGATGAAAACAACCAATACCTAGTCGAAAACTATACCATCACCTACCTCACCAGCGGACGAGACCTCATCCGTCTTGACCTAGACTTCCCCACTAAACAACCACCCATATTAGTTGCAGCTCCCGAATACGATGAACCAGGTAAACCGACTTCAGAGCTACTTGCCACCAATAATACCCGCAGCAGCAACCAACGCTCTGCGGATATAGAAAACCTGAAGTTCGGCCCCTTACCTGGAGCCGAATTTGAAGCCAAAGCTATTGCACCAATGTTAAACGTCAAACCGTTAATAGGGTTAGAAGCTACGGAAAACGCTATCAAACAAGTAAAATCTCCAGAAATACTGCACATTGCTACCCACGGTTTCTTTCTGGAAAATGTGGAAACTTCCTCTCCTTCAGATTCGAGCAGAGATGGTTTGATACTTGAGTCTGAGTTCGGTCTTCAAGCACTGGCATTTAGAGCAGTAGAAAACCCACTACTGCGTTCTGGTATTGCTTTAGCAGGTGCAAATATTCGGCAAAGTGGTACAGAAGATGGGATAATGACAGCCTTGGAAATAGCAAATTTGAACTTGGCAGGTACTAAATTAGTAGTATTGTCTGCTTGTCAGACAGGAATAGGAGAAGTGAATGTAGGAGAAGGAGTTTATGGGTTGCGTCGAGCATTAGGTCTTGCAGGTAGTGAAAGTCAGGTAATTAGTTTATGGAGAGTTGATGATGCTGGTACGCAAGAGTTGATGACTAAGTATTATGAGCGGGTGTTGAATAATCAGGAGGGGCGTTCCGAGGCGTTACGACAGGTGCAGTTAGGGATGTTGGAAAATTGGATATATCAGCATCCCTATTATTGGGCATCGTTTATGCCTTCGGGAGAATGGGAGGGGATGTGAAGTCAGAAGTCAGAAGTTAGAAGTCAGAAGTAATGTTATGTCTCATTAAATAACTTTAATAAACAATCTTTATTCAACCTGGTAGGGACGTTGCATGCAATGTCCCTACATTAATGTTACTTGATATTAGAAGTTATATCATGTTCGGTAGAACAGTTATAATTAGGCTCGTAGTTGGACTTTAGTCCTAATATTAAGTATTGTAAGGGCTAAAGCCCAACTACAAACATAAGTCAGGACTTACGCAAATTCACCTTGAAAACGACATAATCCGGACATGATA
>NZ_CEZPJD010000150.1:0-12857 GCF_983059655.1 Okeania sp. | reverse complement strand
TCTTATGAAAATTTTTATTAGTACAGGTGAAGTTTCTGGAGATTTACAAGGGTCTCTATTAGTTGAAGCACTCTACCGTCAAGCTCAATTTCAAGGTTTAAATTTAGATATTGTTGCCTTGGGGGGCGATAGAATGGCTGCTGCTGGTGCTACTTTATTAGGAAATACGACAAAAATTGGTGCTGTCGGAATTATTGAGTCTTTGCCTTTTGTTTTTCCTACTCTGAAATTACAACAAAAAGCAAAAGAATATATACATGATGAATCCCCTGATATAGTTGTTTTGATTGACTATATGGGACCTAATATTAGTATTGGTAGTTATATCCGCAAAACCTGGCCAAATTTACCAATTATTTGGTACATTGCTCCTCAAGAATGGGTTTGGTCTCAGGGAAAGAGTAAAACAAATAAGATAGTAAATTTAGCAAACAAAATTTTGGCGATTTTCCCGGAAGAAGCAAATTATTTTCGACAAAAAGGAGCTAAAGTTACTTGGTTAGGTCATCCCATAATTGACAGAATAAAAATAGCTCCTAGTCGGGAAAAAGCACGTCATAATTTGGGCATAAAATCAGAGACAATAGCGATCGCTTTATTACCAGCATCTCGACAACAAGAAGTTAAATATTTAATGCCAGTAATATTTCGAGCAGCACAAATAATTCAGGAAAAATTACCTCAAGTTCATTTTCTAATTCCTCTATCTTTAGAAATTTATCGTCATTCTATTGAAGAGGCAATTAAGAAGTATCAACTACAGGCAAAAATTTATCCTTCTCTGCCACAAAATAATCAAGAAATACAAGAAAGTAAAAATTTAGAAATTCTGGCTGCAACCGACTTAGCGATCGCTAAATCTGGCACTGTGAATTTGGAAATAGCTTTGCTCAATATACCGCAAGTAGTAGTTTATAAAGTTAATCCAATAACTGTTTGGATTGCCAGGAATATTTTGAGATTTTCAATTCCATTTATGTCGCCACCAAATTTGGTACAAATGAAGGCTATTGTGCCAGAATTATTTCAAGAAAATGCTACTCCTGAAAATATTGTTTCTGAAGCTTTGGAACTTCTATTAAATTTTCAGCACCGAGAAAAAATGATAGTAAATTATCAGGAAATGCGTCATGCTTTGGGAGAAGAAGGGGTTTGTATTCGGGCAGCTAAAGTAATTTTAAATTCAGTTTTGTAATAAAGTTTATTGGGAAAATTACTACTTTCTAGTCATCCTAAATTTTTTGTAGCAAGATGTTAGTAATAGTTAAGGTTTGCTGAAAAAGTCTGATGGTGATCATAGGCAACAGAGAACAGCTCCGAAGAGCAACAGCCTAGACTATCTGCTACGGCCAAATTTTCGGCATTGTCAGGGGAAAAATCTTGCACTTTTTCATAATAAAAAACCCTGGAAGCCTAAACTGGTATTGCTATATATAAATTTCTGGATGAATCAGAGGGTAACTCTCCCCTGGGCACTGGTTTACTAAATTGGTATAATTCCTATTAAGATAAAATTTGCTCGTAGAACTAATATATTCACTATTACTGATTATAAATACTATTTATCTTTTTCTTCTGTTTTATTCTGACACTATTTAGGGCTTGCTGAAAAAGTCTTTTTGCTAAGACAGGGAGTAGGGAGTAGGGAGTAGGGAGTAGTGAAGAGTCAAGAGGAATCAGGGGTTGTAGAAGACATACAAAGGAAAAATTATCCCAGGCCCAAGTCTACCCAATTCTTACCCAAATACTCAATTTTTGAGCATTCTTAGGGGAAAACAGGGGTACTTTTTCACTACCTAAAAAGCCTAAAACCAATATCAGTAAAGACTTTTATATTTAATCAGCAAACCCTATTTACTGATGAGCTGGACACAGAAATCAAAAAAATGCAAAAAAGATTATATAAACTATTTATTATTGTTACAAAAATTTTTATACTTTTAGGTTATGTAATAGTTTTAAATCCCCTAGTTTTTGCTGGAGAGATTAGAAGTAATATTATTTCTCCAGAGCTGAGAAAAAAACTAGAAAGAAAGGGATTTATTGATGGTTATCAAAGGTCTAAATCTGGCTTAGAGCCATCTATAGAAACAGAATTTGAAAAATTAAATATGGTGGAAACAATTGAAAATAACATTTATGCAGATGCTTATCTACAAGGTTATACTCAGTTTGAAATTGATTTAGGTGAGTACATAAGTATTAATCAGAAGGAACTAGAGTTACAAACTATTGCGTTTCAAGATGGTTGTTTGAGGGCAAAAATAGGGATGAATGAATTTCCGGAAATAGGTCTGAATAAGTTAGGACTCGAAGAATTAAGGGAACAGTTAATTTATCTTGATGCCTATCAACAAGGTTATACTAGGTGGCTATTGACTTATTCTTGTATACCTTCACCATATTGATATAGCAATCAGGAATGAGTTGTGAGAATTGAGGTGTTTCTTAAAAGTGTAGAATATAGCAATTATTATATTCATATGATACGTTTTTTCCTCTTCTCTGTTCCCAGCTCCGGTGTTCCCTGTTCCCTAAAAATTGCCAATATCTCACAACTCAAATCATATTGCTATATATGGTATTTTTATTTGAAATGTGGAAACCAAGTGCTATGAAAAAGGTATGGAGGGAATAGGGAATAGTAAAAGGGGGAAAACAGCATTAAATAGTAATATAGCGCTGTGCGCAGGCAACAGGCAACAGCTCATCTGGCAACAGGGGGAATAAATTGCCGATAACATAAGACTTTTAGCTATTGGGCAAATCCTGCAATTTGTAAATATACCAGCGCTCACTGCTATAAATACAAGGATATGATGGACTCAAAACAACTCTTTTTTTATTAGAAAAAAACTCAATCTATATTTAAATCTCATTTGAAAATACTATGGTAGGAGGAAGAGGAAAAAATGAATAATTTTGATTATTTATTTTATTCCGTTGTTTAAGCTATTTTATAGGTCAAATAAAGTAATAGCAACTGCTATAACAAGGAAATAAGTTTTACTTGTTAACCAAGGTATTGAATTTTATTATTTTAGTTTTTTTAGAGTTAAGGAGTGGATTAAAAAAAAAAGAAAGTTGTTAAGCTTGCAACTTATAATTTTTATGAAAATATGAAAAGATATAGAATTACAATTCTAATTTGTTTGATATTTACTATCATTTTAGGTTTTGCAACAAAATTTTATGATGGACTATTTTCGGAATGGCTAAATAATTCTTTTAGTTCAATTTTTTATGAAGCATTCTGGATTTTTTTAGTGATTTTTATTCGACCTCAACTTAAACCAAACTTAGTGGTTTTTTGGGTATTTATTTTTACCTGTTTTCTAGAATTTATGCAGCTATGGAAACCACCTTTTTTACAAACTATTCGAGCTACTTTAATGGGCAGACTGTTGTTAGGAAATACTTTTGTCTGGTGGGATTTTTTGTACTATATATTAGGTTGTACATTGACCTGGATATTTTTACGTTACTTCAAGTTTTATGATGAGAGGAGTCAGGAGTAGGGGAGTAGGGAAGTAGCAAAGTAGCAAACATAAGAATAATTAACATTAACTTAGCTTAAATTAGCATGCAAAGTGATTTTGCTTGTGCTAATTAGTTGACAACTGAAGTATTGCCTAAGTATAGCAATAATGCATGGGAATTGGTATAAAATCCCACCTTTTAAGGCGCAATATTTTTGGAGCCTTGCTCAAATCCCCGTTACAAAAATAACTTCTGACTTCTTACTTTTAACTTTTAACTTTTGACTTTTGACTTTTGACTTTTAACTTTTGACTTTTAACTTTTAACTTTTAACTTTTGACTTTTGACTTTGATCAATTCCTACCCACTTAATAATAGCTTTAGTCAACCCATCCAAAGTATATTCTTGAGCTTCCACATCTACCCTGCCTAATAAACTTTGACAACTTTGAGAAGTTTGAGGTCCGATAGAAGCAATACAAATATTTTCTAACCAATCTTGCGGTAAATTATCTTGATTTTCAGCCGTCAAATAACAAAAATTTCGCACTGTTTTAGAACTAGCAAAAGTCATAATATCTATCTGACGATTTTGTAGTGCTAATAAAGCTTCCGGTGAAATATTTTCTGGACAACTAGACTCATAAGCAGCTACTTCTATTACCTCCGCACCTTTACTATTTAACTCATTCACTAATACTTCCCTCCCACCAGTCTCTACCCTGGGAAATAAAACCTTTTTTCCACTCAAATTTTCTGGGAAATTTACCACCAAAGAATCAGCAACAAAATTAGGCGGAATAAAATCTGGTTTCAAACCACGAGCATTCAAACTTCCCGAAGTTTTTTTACCAACAACTGCTATTTTTACACCAGATAAAGCACGACAATCCTTACCTTTCTCTACCAACCTTTCAAAAAGGTAATCTACCCCATTTGTAGATGTCAAAATTAACCAATCAAAACTATCTATATTATTAATAGCCACATCTAAATCATGCCAACTTGAAGGAGGAGTAATCACTAAAGCTGGCATTTCAATTACTTTTGCCCCTGCTTGTTTTAGGCGATCGCTAAATTTACTAGACTGACCTGCGGCACGAGTTACTAAAACAGTTTTATTTGCTAAGGGCGCTATTTCAGTTTTTGCTACTGAATTTTCTCTAACCATATTATTTGGAGATTTTAAATAATCTCGTAACCTGACTACTTCCCCTACTATTATCACACAAGGGGACAAATATTCACCATAGGTTTGTTGAACAATATCTCCTAAACTACCAATCCAAATTTGTTGTTTTGGAGTGGCACAATTTTGAATAATTGCCACCGGAGTTTGAGATGTTCTTTTATGTCTTAATAACTGATGTACAATTTCATCTAAATTTCGTGCCCCCATTAAAATTACTAAAGTTTCAATCTGAGAAATTCTTTCCCAGTCTAATGCTTCTATATTGTGGGCAGTCAAGACGACAAAAGCTCTACTCATTACTGCATCTGTCAAAGGAATATTTGCCAGTAAAGGTGCAGCTAATACAGAAGAAATTCCTGGTACAACTTCAAATTCGCAATCAGCTTCAATTAATGCTTGAATTTCTGAAGTAGCACGACCAAAAATAAATGGGTCTCCTCCTTTTAGTCGAATTACTTGTTTGCCTAATTTACATTTTTCTACTAATAAGCTATTAATTTCTGACTGAGACATACTTGGTTTACCGCCACGTTTACCCATCTCTATTTTTAAACAACTTTCTGATGCTAATTGTAGAATTGAGTCATCAACTAAGGCATCATAAATTAAGACTTCCCCTTGAGTAATTAGGGAATGTGCTTTGACAGTTAAATATTCTTTACTTCCGGGTCCAGCTCCAACAATATATACTTTTCCTGGTGATTTAGTCATGTTTATATGAGTTAAGTAAATCTAAATTAGTAGTTGCAACAAAAATCTTTAGTTGGAGAATAGCACCAATGAGGAATATTTAGTTTTTCGGAAGAGATATTAACAGTTGTTTCAAAATCAATATATTGAACATCTTCATCCTTAAGATTGCAAATTTCCTGAAAATAAAAATGATTTCCAAATATTGCATCACAATCAGGACAACCAAATGAAGTATATGAGTTTCTAACTGTTTTACTATATCGAGATTTAATTTTGCCCATTTTCATATTTTGACATTTCGCTTTTTCAGTCTTCAAGCATTCATAAGCTTTACTTACAATCTCAGGGATAAATTGAGGCTCACCTATAATTTTGTCTGTTAATATAATGTAGTCTACTAAATTAAAATTACAGCCACATAAAGTTTCATAAGACTCATTGTTAACGTGATAAATATAATATTTTCCGCCACATTTCCAACAATTAACAGGAAAAAATCTGATTTTAATATCTTGCTGTTTTTTATATCGGTAAAATTGAGAAAATTTAAAATGACCAGATAAAATTTCAGTAATAAAATTCTTTAAAAGATAGGTGTTATTATCAAAAATTACTGTAGGATTTTCAGATTGGTCAAACTGTAATTGAAACATCGGTATATCTTGTATTTCTTCGGATTTTGGTAACTTCTTAAATAACCAGCAACAACGAATCCCATCTCTAGCATATTTTTGTTGACGTTCTTTTGTTTCTTCTAAAGTTTGAGGACTCCATTGAACTTCAAAAGCAAGTTGAACTAATTGATTTTTCACCTGCTTAGTAGCTAAAACATCGGCTCTCCAATCTACTCCGCTTGCTTCAGTTTTCACCTCATAACCCATAGCTTTACAAGCTCTATAAATTTCTGTTTTGCATAAAAGATGTTGCCATGTTTCTGATTTATAATTACATCCATCTTTCTTATTATGAGCAAAATGCTTAGTTCCCAATTTTGAAGTTCTTAAATGTCCTCTTGCTTCACAACAAGGTAAAATAACTTTAACTTTTTTACGTTTTAATTCTTCCCATTCCTCATCAGATAGTAGTGGGGCTAATAATTCTTGATTATCTAAGATAGCTCTTAACGGCATTTTTCTATTCGAGTAATTAGAGAATGTACTTTGACAGTCAAATATTCTTTACTTCCAGGTCTAACTCCAACAATATATACTTTTCCTATTAATAGATTCATCTTAATAGATTAATATGACTCTGAATTGTGAAAAGACTTAAGCAAAGACAATATATTATTGTCAACCAAAATTATAACGTCTTAGATATAAGAAGAGTCATTATTTATTCTTAAAAATGCCAGCCAAAGATATTTACCACGAATGGGTTAAAAAAGCACTAATTAAAGATGAATGGGTAATTTCAGTTATCAGTTATCAGTTATCAGTACCTTTGCCTGTTTGCGCAGCATTCCGCAGGAAAATATTGGGATTGAAATATTGAATTTTATTTTTTTTATCCCCTTGAAAGGGGAGGTTTGAGACCTTATTTTTTGGTCAATACTATTTATATTACAAAGTTATCAAATAAATCCGTTCCGAAAGAGTACTCTATATAGCAATCAGACAAGCAGTATTTGAAAGATTATTTACTTTATAAATCGGTAAAATGTTGCTAGAGGATAACAGTTTAAAACTCATTATTTTCAACCCCGAAAAGGAGGACATTACACAATGGATAAATCAGGAAATTATCAGATAATTATCTGTCAAGTTATCCAACCTTATGTTGATATTAAATATGCCAATGTTCCAATTAAAAATCGTGCTGCCTTTGACAATGAAAATGGGAAATATTTGATTATTTCAGAAGGATGGATAGAGCAAAAACATTTTCATAGTTGTCTAATTCATGTTGAAATTATAGATAATCAAGTTTGGATTCAGTGCGATAACACGGAAGATGGTATTGCTGATGAATTGGTAGAAGGGGGTATTCCAAAAAAAGATATTGTCTTGGGTTTCCACGAGCCAGAGGTAAGAAAATACACAGGTTTTGGATAAGCATTTCCTCCGGAATGCTCCGCAAACAGTCATTAGCTATCAGCTATTGCTTTTAATTTAGTATAAAAGCTTTATAATAGAAATTGCTTAAGCCACAAACATATAACTTATTATTTGGACATTCTATAAATCCTTTATTCCTTAAATTATGAGTAAAGATACAAAGAGAAATCCTTTCACCGTTGGCCAGCCAGTTGCTCCAGAAAGTTTTTTAGGACACCGAAATTTAATAAATATAGCGTTTGACCAAATAGACAACCGCAGTAATTTGGCTGTTTGGGGTGGCCCTGGTATGGGAAAAACTTCTTTCCTAAATTTACTGACATCTGAGCAAATCTGGCAGTCACAAAATATAGATCGATCTGAAGCCATAATTATTTATCTAAATTGCCTAGAAATTAAGCCTTTCATCCCTGCAAATTTCTGGCGGAAAATTATTTATTCAATTGGACAAAAAGCTAAAGAAGATGCTTTTGTACAACTTGTAAAAGAGTTACTGAAAAAGCCCAAATCAACTAAAGATCACCTACGCTATATTTTGAGAAAAATAGGTGAGCAAAAGAAATTTTTAGTGCTACTTTTAGATGATTATGATGCTACTCTTAACTCCCACTCTCGGTATACTGAAACTGATGTAGAAGTATTTTTGAGTGAATGTCGCAATTTAGCGTATCACTTGGAAGAAAGAAAATACCTTTCAATGATTGTAACTTCATTGCGGCGCTTGAATGAAAAAGGCCCTAGTCTTACAACAGATGGATCTCCTTGGTACAACCATTTTCTATTTCAACGATTAAAGCAACTCAATGACAAGGAAATAGGGATGTTGCTTAGTGGAATGCAAATGACAAGAGAAATACGAGATGGAATTGAAGAAATTGCAGGTGGAAATCCAGCTTTGCTACAAAATACCGGGTTTCTTTTGTATAGCAAAAGACGCTCTGGAGAAACGCTTAATGCTGAGATATTTGCCAAGGAGTTTATAGCAGCAACAGAACATTTTTTTCAAGATACATGGCAACTTGCTAATGAATTAGAGCAGGCGTTATTAATGTTAATAGCACTGTATCAATTGAAAGGTCGTGTACAAAAAACGCGCTATGATTTGAGTGATATTAGTGTTGTTTTTAGTCAGAAAGAACGAGAATTAATAGATTTAGAAGAACGATGTGTGATTAAACGAACTGTAGAACAAGAAGACACAAATTATTCATTTATTTCCACAATAATGGAGTGGTGGGTAATTAAAGAGATTGAAAATACTAATATAGAAATACTAAAACAAAGAGAGATTGTCTTTGCTAATTTTATGAGTCGTAAACAAGTAGACAAAGTTAAAGATGTAATTAACTATTTGTCAGAGCATAAGGAGGCGATTAAATCTATTGCCAAATGGGTTGGTAAGCTAGCACCATACTTGGCATAAAATTTTTTCCTTAGATATCTTCAAATTAGAAATTCCAATAATTAGTAAATATATAATTCTTAAGTCTAGTAGGGTGCGTTAATGAAATGTAACGCACCATCTATCCCAAATGTTTCTGAACTACTCAACGGTGCGTTACGGCGCAATGTAATCTTTGACAGTTCAAAAGTAATTTATGGTAAGCGTCTAACACACCCTACTGGACTAACTACATTTTTCAAGGAAGATAGTGAATTAGAGATTCCAATAATTAGTAATAGTAAAGATATAGTTTTAAGGAATTGACAATTAATATGAATTCTCCCAGAAAAAGGCGAGTTCCTTACGTTATTGGTCGTCCTATTGATGAACCAAAATTATTTTTCGGTCGAGAAAGTCTGTTCGGGTTTATAGAAGATCACTTGAAAAATAATGAACAAGTTATTCTGCTCCATGGTCAAAGACGTATAGGTAAATCCTCTGTATTACGGCATATTCCTAATAAGGTCAAATTGGGTGATGAGTTTGTTTTTGTTCTATCAGATTTTCAGGATAAAGGCCAATGCTCGTTGCGTGAAGTAGTCCATGGACTTGCTAAAGATATTGTTGAAAAACTTACTGTTGAAAAATTTATAGATAATCCTGATGTAATTGATTTAACTTTCCTTGATGATTTAGAGCAAGACTTAGAACAAGACGGGGTTAAATTTAGGGAATTCTTGGAGCAAGTATATGAGAAATTGGGTGACAAAAAATTAGTATTATTACTGGACGAGTTTGATGTATTAGATGGAAAAAATTCTAAATCAGAATTTGAAGATTTCTTTCGATATTTAAAATCAATTATTTATTACGAAAAGCGGCTTTTTATCATTCCAGTTGTAGGTAGACGACTAGATGATATGCCAAAACTACAGAACAACTTATTTAGGGGTAAACCTCAACAGAGAATAGGTTTACTAGAGGAGTTAAGTGCTCAAAGGTTGATTACAAATCCTCTTGAAGAGTTCCTAAAAAACCATAAAGAAGTTTCACTAAAATACAATGAAGCAGCAATCAAGGAAATTATAAAACTGTCAGCAGGCCACCCCTATTTTACACAAGGTATATGCTATGGTCTATTTGTAGAAGCACGGGATCAGGAGAAAACTGAGATTCTTCCTGAAGATGTAAACCAAGTTATAGATCGTACTATTGAGCTTCTTGAACCTGGGTTAATACCGTTTCGGAATGGATTGCCGATTTTAGAAAGAATTGTATTCTCAGCAGCGGCAACGGCTCAAGAGAGAGCTAAACAAAAAAATCAGTCACTTCTGCAAAACCCATTAGAGTTGCTCAAGGAGTTTGGGGTAGATGTAGAGCATGGAAATCTGCATCAGGCATCCAAAAATCTGATCGAAAATAAATTTTTAGATGAAGATGGGTATAAAGTTACAATTAAGTTTGTTCGTCATTGGTTGCTTAAATATCACCCAATACAGTCAAGTATATGGGAATTTGAAAAACTCGATCCACATGCTAGTGACTACTACAAAAAAGCAAATATATGGCGGAATAAAAGGCAGACAGATGATGAATTGTATCACTATCAGAAGGCTTTAGAGCTTAATCCCAACCATTTTAGTGCTTTATTCAGCTTGGCTGAGTTATACCTAAACAAAGCTGAGTTACACCTGGAAAGAACTAAGTCATACCCGAACAAAAACAAAGATGAGTTAGATCTGATAAGAAAAGACTTTCTCCAAGCATTAAAATTATATGAACGAGCTTACAAAGTAGATTCCGAACGTGCCCAAGATGAATATATAAAGTCATTGATGGGAGCTATTAAGTTATACCTAGAAGATCATAATTTTTCAGAAGCATCAAAATTATATAGACGATTTCTCGAAGTAAACCCCGAACGTATAGAAGATGAATACATAAATTTATCGGTGGATTTAGCCAAATCACATCTGAAGGATAAAAAATTTAAGGAAGCATTAGATTTCTATGAACTAGCTTACAATGTAAACCCTGAACGTGTAAAAGACGGATACATAAAGTTATTACTGGAAGCTACTAAGTTACATCTAGAAGAGCATAAATTTCAGGAAGCATCAGAATTATATGAACGATCTCGCGAAGTAAACCCCGAAAATGCTGAAGATGAATACATAAATTTATTGGTAGGTTTAGCCAACTCACACCTGAAAAATCAAGAATTTGAGGAAGAATTAAAATTATATGAACTAGCTTACAAAGTAAACTCTGAATCTGTCAAAGCTGAATATACAGAATCATTGGTTCGTTATGGTGACTATTTAATTAAAAATAGAGATTTAACCAATAGAGATACTATAGCCGAAATAAGAATCTTCCCTGAAAAAATTTTGGACATTGATTCTACAAACAGAAAAGCTAAACTTCAACTGACATTACTCGATCGTAAGGAAGATAATCTTAGGGAGCAGGAAGAAAATCGCGAGATAAATAGTCAAATTGAACTGTACAAAAAGCGTGGAAAAATTATAAATTTATCAGCAATTTTGATATCTTTTATGTTGATAGTAATTTCTTTCTTTTTAGGGTTAAAATTTCGACCTGCTCCTAGTTTTCAACCAGAACCAGAATTATCAGATAATGAAAAGAAAAAAAGATTTAGTCGTGGCGAAGGAACAATATTTGATGAAAATAATCAAGATATTTTCAAGTGTAATCAAAAGTTCCAAAAAAAGAAATACTCAGAAGCTGCTGAATGTTTTGGAAAACTTGTAAAAAATGATTCTGATGAACCAGAAGCATTGATTTACTACAACAATTCCCTTTCTCGTCAATCTACTAATCGTCAAGTCTTAGCAGTAATTGTCCCAGCAGATCGGGATGAAAAATCTAAAGAAATGTTGCGAGGTGTTGCTCAGGCGCAACATAAATTTAACAGCAATGAATCTTTTTCAACAAAGCCGCTAGAAATTCTAATTGTTGATAATAGCAGCAATGACCCTGAAACATCTCTCAAAGTAGCTCGCGAAATAGTTAAAGATAAATCTATATTAGGGGTTGTAGGCAATACTAACAAGAAGGCGTTAGAAGTATATGAAGCAGAAAGTTTAGCGATGATTTCTCCCACAAGTACAAATACGGAATTGAGTGAAATTTTATTTATAACTATTGATAACGAGAGATTAAGTGAAAAGCTAGCCAAATATGTTGAAGAATTAGATGTAGAAAAAGTTATCATATTTTATGATAGCAAAAGTTTATCTAGTGAAAGAATAAAAAAAGATTTTAAATATTACTTAAACCTCAACTCCAACTCTAGCAAGCTGATTGAAGAAGTAGACTTAGCCGACTTAAAAGAAGAATCCTTAGACCTAGTAGTTGAGTCTGCCATAGAACAAAAAATTAAGGTTGCTATACTATTTCCAGATTCAGAAACAGTTGACTCAGTAATTAAAATTGCCAAGAAAAATCATCAACAACCGGAAGACCAACAATTAAAATTACTTGGTAGTCACGATCTTTATTATTGCAATGTTTTAAAACAAGGTGAGCAAGCAGTTAAAGGTTTAATTTTGGCAGTACCATGGTTTAAAGGAATGCCAGAAGCAGAAAATTTTTCTACTGAAGTAAAAAATAGATGGGGAGGAGAAGTTAGTTGGCTCACTGCTGCCAGTTATGACGCGACTCAGGCTTTTATTTCTGCCTTATCTAATTCAGGCGAAAATCCTAGTAGGGATACAGTTTTGCAAAAAGTTAAAGACGTAAATCTTCAAGCTGATCAAACGTCAGGAGAAAGTCTTAGCTTTTCTTCAGGAGAGAAGCGCAAAGGTAAAGCTATTCTGGTTGAAGTTGTTGAATCATCATCAAACCCAGATTGTTCTGATTTAGATTTTAGTGAAGTAGAAGAACAATAGTGGGAGCATCTTGCTCCCTTGCTAACCATCCTTCATTCCCTTTTTTGGGGTACATCGTTTAAATATCAAGTCAAGTTTGTTTCATCAAAAGCTTTTTCTAATTCTGGAGTTAATTTTAGATAATTACTCCACAGTTT
>NZ_CEZPJD010000149.1:0-12868 GCF_983059655.1 Okeania sp. | reverse complement strand
AGACAGTCAGGAATAAAACTTATATCATGTCCGGTTGAATAATTAGATTTTGGTAGAAGGAAAGTAGAAGTTTTTTTCCCATCGCTGCCTTATTTTATACAAGCTCCGATACTACCGGACATGATATCATCATATAGACATCTCCGGAAAAGAGGCAGTAGGCAGTAGAAGAAAAGAATTGATAATTTCTGTGCGATAATTGATTTTATTTTTTATTGTCGGAGATGTCTGATAAAAAAAAATAATATTATGTCCGGATAATTAGGGATAAAAAACCTTCTCCCTTTGAACTTTTATTTTCCTTTCCTGTGGAATGCTGCACAAACAGCATAGCTACCTTCCTTTCTCCAAAGTGTAAGCATTCAAACATACATGATACAGTGTTTTCCGTTGTTATGAGGTACACCCATTGCGGGTAAGATACCCGCACTACAATATTTTTAATATTCATCTTGTACATCATTTGCCCGAAATATGCTGTATAAGCTGTCAGACCCTACGGGAAGCTGCGCTAACAAACGCTTAGTAGAGGCTTTAAAAGTGACAGGTTTTCAGTCTAAAATTCTCAAAAAGTTAGCATTTTGGGTAGACAAGCACAGAAAAATCAAGGGGCAAAATATCCGACTATCTCCTCTATCATTCCCATTTTTCCTGACTCCTCCCCTCACTCATAAGACTTTTCAGCAAGCCCTATTTAAACTATTCTTATACCAGACATAAAAAAGAATGCTACAAAAGGGTGCGTCTGGATCGGATATCCTCAAAAAGAGCTTTTCAAATTCATTTTAGACAGCTATATCTAATTTTTCTTTTTTATTTTCAATATACATCTCCAACAAAGAGAGAGTAGGGACGTTGCATGCAACATTCCTAGGTCGTAGGGGGAAATACTAGGTCGTAGGGGGAAATAATTGATAAATAAGAGTGCTATAATTGATTTGATTTTTTATTATTGGAAATGTGTAATGTTTATTCCAATTCAGAAATATTCAAACACATAAGTTCTACATTCTTTTTTCCCTTGTCCACCTTCTCTTCAAAATATAGTTACAATCATTAAAAAATCTACCCTTGTGAGTTACTCTCTAAAACAAACGAATTTTGTACATTACTAAGGGATAATAATTGTTATATATATTTTTTAAAAGTATTAATGTTTAACATAAAACGATATAACTACTGATGTATAAAATAGTATCTATGGTGTAATAAAGACAAAAATTTACGCATATTTCATTACTAATTTCTTATTTCTTAATTTTCTCCACCTGAGTTTCTTTCTTGACGATTAGCAAGTTGATGAAATAAAATTAAGAAAAGTTAATATTTGTACTTTTTAGGTACTATACTACTATAAATAATTCACTATTTTTTTTCTCCCCTACCTTTCAATCCTCTTGCTGAACAATCCCCAAAAAATAAAAACTATGTTAACTCTCCCTGGTTATTCAAACTTACAAACTTTATACGAAGGCAGTAATAGTATAATATATAGAGCGTTATGCCAGTCAGATTATACTCTAGTTGTCCTCAAAACACAAATTTCTGAATACCCTGCCCCAGAAGAAATTGCGCGCATTAGACATGAATACAATATCCTCAAAAACCTCCACCTTGAAGGAATTGTTAAATCCATAGACATGATCCACCAGGAATATCGCCTTATACTCATCCTTGAATATTTCAATTCCCTATCTCTCAAACAATATATAACAGACTCATCGATCGCAATTTCCCAATTTCTCAACATAGCTATCCAACTCAGTGAAACTCTAGATAAAATACATCAACAACAAATAATCCACAAAGATATTAAACCACACAACATTCTGATCGAACCCACCACACAAAAAACAAAAATCATCGACTTCAGCATCGCTACCCGTCTAGAAACAGAAACTCAGGCCATCATCAACCCAAATTATATAGAAGGCACTCTAGGCTATATATCTCCAGAACAAACTGGACGCATGAACCGCTGCATAGACTATCGCACTGACTTCTACTCCTTGGGTGTTACCTTCTATCAAATTCTTACTCAACAGCTTCCCTTCCATAGCAACGATCCAATGGAAGTCATCCATTCCCACATAGCTAAAATCCCTATCCCTCCACACCAAATTAACCCAGAAATTCCCATTGCTATATCCTTAATAGTGATGAAATTGCTATCAAAAAATGCTGAAGACCGCTATCAAAGCGCTCTTGGATTAAAAGCAGACCTTGAATATTGCTTGAGTAAACTACAAAGCATTAACAGAATTCAAGTCTTTACTCCAGGGAAAAAAGACAAAAAAGGTCAATTTAGCATACCCCAGAAGCTCTATGGTAGGGACACAGAGGTTAAGCTCCTCTTAGAAGCTTTTGATCGTGTAAGTAATACGGATGATGACAAAATCAGTCAATGCAATAAAGAGGTCATTCTAGTTACAGGTTACTCCGGTATCGGTAAAACCAAAGTTGTTAACGAAGTACATAAACCTATAGTTAAAGCCAGAGGTTATTTCGTTAGTGGCAAATTCGATCAATTAAAACGGGATATTCCTTATGCTGCTATCAGCCAAGCTTTTCAACAGCTAATTCGCCAGTTACTTACAGAAACTACACTGAAAATTACTGAATGGAAGCAGAAACTATTAACCGCATTAGGAGAAAATAGTCAAATCATCATTGATATCATCCCAGAATTAGAATTAATCATCGGTAAACAAGAAAAAGCAGCTCAGTTAGGAGCAACTGAATCACAAAACCGTTTCAATCAAGTATTCGGAAAATTTGTCCGTGTCTTTGCTCAAACAGAGCATCCATTAGTTTTATTTCTTGATGACTTGCAGTGGGCAGATCTAGCATCATTAAAGCTGATAGAACAATTAATGACAGATAGCGAAACCCAAAACATATTATTGATCGGAGCTTATCGAGACAATGAAGTTAATTCAGTACATCCAACTATTCAAACCATCGAAAAAATCCAAAAAACCAGCACAACAGTTAATCAAATTATATTAGAACCTCTAAAAATAAATCATATTAGACAATTAATAGCAGAAACATTATCAGAAGAAGCTACTACCACTAATGATCGAGTCACTCAATTATCAGACCTACTATATAGTAAAACCCAAGGTAATCCTTTTTTCTTAACTCAACTCTTCAAAACATTGTATACAGACAAATTAATAACATTTGATTTTACTGTTGGATGTTGGATGTGGGATATTGAGCAGATTCAAAGTTTTGGCATAGCAGATTTAGGAGTAGTAGAATTAGTTGCAAGGAATATTGAAAAACTATCAACAACTACCCAAAAAGTTTTAAAATTAGCAGCTTGTATTGGTAATAGATTTAGCTTAGATGTATTAGCAGTAGTTAACGAAAAATCTGCGACTCAGACAGCAAAAGATTTATGGAGTGCTTTACAAAACGGTTTAATATTACCGCTCACTCAGGATTATAAAATTCCCTTATTATTTTCAGAAAACGACAATGGCGAAGAATCATTATTTAATGAATCTAGGGTAAGTTATCGTTTTTTGCATGACAGAGTGCAGCAAGCAGCATATTCACTGATACCAGAAGAAAATCGACAAAAAATTCATCTGAAAATTGGTAAATTGTTGTGGAAAAGTCTGCCATATGAGCAAATAGAAGAGAACATCTTTGATCTTGTAAATCAGTTGAATATAGGGCGTGATTTAATCACAGAAAAAGAGTTAAAAGAAGGGCTGCTAAAATTAAATTTATGGGCAGGGACAAAAGCCAAAGGAGCTACAGCTTATAAGGCTGCAGACAAATATTTAAGTGTAGGGTTAGAGTTGTTACCCACAAATAGTTGGGAGAGTCATTATGAATTGACAAAAGAACTCTATGTAGAAACATTAGAAGTTGAGTATCTCAATACTAATTTTGAGCGGGCGCAACAATTGTCAGAATTTATATTAGCCAGAACAAAAAATTTACTTGAACAAGTAAAAGTTTATGAATTGTTAATAGAGTTTAAGACTTCTCAGAATCTTGGAGAACAAGCACTTGATACTTCTTTAGCAGTATTGAAAAAAAATAAGATTAGCTTCCCCAAAAAAATTGGTAAGTTAAAAATCATCAAAGAATATTTATACGTCAAATTTAGTTTGAGTCGTTATTCGATAAATGATCTGGCTAATTTGCCAGAAATGAATGACCCCTACAAGCTGGTCGCGATCAAAATAATCATTGCTACTATTCCTGTTGCTTTTGGTGTCAATCCCAACCTGTTTCCATTACTAATATTTAAAATGGTTAATCTGTGTTTGAAACATGGAAATTCACCTTTATCTGCTTATGTATTTGGAAGTTATAGCATTATTTTATGTTCGGCCATAGGAGATTTTGAGACCGGATACAATATGGGAGTTTTATCTATAGAATTATTAAATAAATATAATGCTAAAGAATTTAAAGCCAAAATTTATTTGATGTTTAATCTTTTTGTAAAAATCTGGAAAAAACATCTAAAAGAAACAGAATCAGAGTTAGTAGAATCATTTAAATATGGATGGTCAAATGGAGATACTCAGTATGCTTGTGAATGTGTTATTACTTATTGTGCAAATATTTTATTCCGGGGTAAAAATTTGGAAGAAGTAGCGAAAATTCAAAAAGATTATTTAACTATAATTATCAGCAGTCAAAAAAAATACTACATCAATTTTGCTAGTGCATGGAATGATTGTGTTAAATATCTTTTGAGTGATTTAAGTGAGCGGGAATTAGATATTTGTGCCAAACTTGATGAAGATTATACTGATAGTTTTATCCAGGCTAATAATCAGGCAGGTATCTTAGAAATCAGTCTGATAAAATTGATGATTTTTTATGTTTTTCAAGATACTTTACAAGCAGTAAAAGTTGCTGAATTTGGAAAAAAATATCAAGATAGTTTGAAAGGTACAATGTACTTTGCTCAATACAACTTCTACTACTCCCTTGCACTCCTCGCCAATTATCTCAAAACCTCCCCAAAAGAACAAAAACAATACCTCAAGCAAGTCAAGTCCAACCAAAAACAAATGAAAACTTGGGCAAAGCACGCCCCCATGAACTTCCAACACAAATACGACCTAGTAGAAGCAGAAACAGCCAGAGCTTTAGGTGAAAATGAAATAGCAGCAACCTACTACGAAAAAGCAATTTCTGGAGCCTCAGAAAACGGTTACATCCATGAAGAAGCGATCGCCAACGAACGAGCAGCAGAATTTTATCTGTCTCTTGGCAGAGAAAAAGTAGCCAAAGCCTACATGACAGATGCTTATTACTGCTATATTAGTTGGGGCGCTACTGGCAAAATCAAAGATCTAGAAAAACGCTACTCAAATCTAATTATTCGCACCCAAATACCAGAAATAACAAAACTTGATGTCACAAAAACTATATCTTCAATCACCAGCAAAACTAGCAAAAACCTCGACTTTTATACTATTATTAAAGCTTCCCAAACTATATCAGAAGAAATTGAACTAAATAGCTTGCTTGATAAATTGATGCACATCCTCATGGAAAATGCTGGAGCAAACAAAGGAACTTTAGTTTTAAACAACTCTGGTACTTGGGAAATTCCTATTCAATGCCTGAGCGACGACTATGACTCATGCATAACACATTTCGACGATCCAGATAAAAGTTTACCTCATACTGTTATCAACACTGTCAAACAGACTCAAGAAACTGTACTCATTAATCAGCTTGAAACAGAAACTACCTTCGCTGGAGATCCATACTTGATCGAACACCAACCCAAAAGTCTCTTGTGTACTCCGATCGTCAAGCAAGGAAAATTTATTGGTCTCCTCCTCCTAGAAAACAGCCTTGCTATAGGAGCATTTACTCCAGACCGCATAAAAGTCCTCCATCTACTTATGACCCAAGCTGCGATCTCCATCGAAAACGCCAAACTTTACCAGAATCTAGAAAAATACAACTACAATTTGGAAGCCCAAGTCAAACACAGAACTCAAGCACTTCAGGAGAAAAACCAAGACTTACAGCAAACCCTGCTAAAATTGCAACAAACTCAAACTCAATTGATCCAAACGGAAAAAATGTCTGCTTTGGGACAAATGGTGGGAGGAATTGCCCACGAAATTAATAACCCAATTACATTTATCTCCAGTAATATCACTCATGCTCGCGAATATTTCCACGACTTACTTGAGCTACTCGATCTTTATAAACAAAATTCTTCCGGTTATAATTCATCCATAGAAGAGAAATTAGAGGATATAGATCTAGAATTTGTGTGTGATGATTTAGAAAAATTGTTCCATTCCATGGAAACAGGGAGCAATCGTATTAGCAAAATTATTCTTGGTTTGCGGAACTTCTCTCGCCTTGATGAATCGAACATTAAGGAGGTAGATATCCACGAAGGATTAAATAATACCTTAATGATTTTGCAACATCGGCTCAAAGCTAATTGCTCTCACCCAGAAATTGCTATAGTTCTTGACTATGGAAAATTACCCTCAGTAAACTGCTGGGCTAGTCAACTAAATCAAGTATTCTTGCAGATTCTCAGCAACGCGATCGATGCTTTAATAAGTTCGGATATTGGAAGCTTCCCCGAAATTCGTATTACCACAGAACTGCAAGATGCTCAAACTGTAAGAATTCGCATTGCTGACAATGGGATGGGAATGAGCGACATTGTTTGCCAACGAATATTTGACCCCTTCTTCACCACTAAACCGATCGGCCAAGGAACAGGACTGGGATTGTTTATTAGTTACCAAATCGTTACTCAGCAACATGGAGGACAGTTGAAGTGTATTTCTCAACCGGGACAAGGCACGGAATTTATTATAGAAATTCCTGTTGATGGATGATGTGAGATTTACATCATTGGCAATAGCATTTCTCCTTTCTTCTCTCCTGACTCCTGACTCCTGACTCCTCCATCATTTATTTATAAGTATTCAACCGAACATGATATTATTGAGCAGTGTATCCTCCATCAATTATCAGATTATGCCCTGTAACGAAGGAAGTGCGTTCAGAGCATAACCAAATTACTGCTTCAGCAACTTCCGTCGGTTTCCCGATTCGCCCCAAGGGGTGTAACCCGTTGATAAAAGTAAGTTGGTCTGGAGTAAAATTGTTCTCCAAAGCTAGAGTTTTTACAGCCCCCGGACTAATTGTATTAATTCGGATATTAGATTTAGCATATTCAATTGCTGCTGCTCTAGTTAAACCAATAATTCCGGCTTTAGCTGCGGAATATACAGACATACCGGGCATGATAGTCACAACACCACCAATAGATGACATATTAACAATTGCACCACTTCCTTGTTCGAGCATTATCGGAAGTTCATATTTGAGAGAAAGCCACATTCCTTTTAAATTTGCGTTGATTATATAATCCCAATCATCCTCTGTATGCTCAGTTAGCGGACGGTTTAAACCATTACCCACATTGTTAAAAGCGCAGTCGAGCCTACCGTAAGATTCAACTGTTTTATTAATTAGTGTTTCCACTTCACTAGCTACAGACACATCAGTTTTGACAAAAATGGCATCACCACCTCTGGCGCAAATTTCTTGTACTGCTTTTTCTCCTTCAGTAACTCTTCTGCCAGCGATGACAACCTTGGCTCCAGACTGGGCAAAAGCAAGAGATGTTGCTTTTCCTATGCCTGATGTACCACCTGTAATCAATGCAACTTTGCCATCAAATTCTTTTGAGAATGACATCTTTAAAATATTCCTTTTATTTCAATAAATCTAGAAATCTATTAACCTGAATAAAATCCAGTTAGTTTAATTAGGTGCAACCAAACTGTTATTCTACTTAACTGTAAGCTTTTGTTGTCGTAATCCAACCTATAAAAACTAATTTATAGAGCAGTGTACCCTCCGTCAATTATTAAATTCTCTCCTGTAATGAAGGAAGCACGATCTGAACAAAGCCACACTACAGTTTCCCCAACCTCTTCAGAAGTACCAATGCGACCTATAGGATGAGGATGCTCTTCTAAAAACTGATTGAGTTGTTCGGTAGGAAATTTATTTAATATTGGAGTTTGAATAAAGCTAGGGCTAACAACATTGATACGGATGCCTAACTTTGCGTACTCAATTGCTGTAGCTTTGGCCATAGCTATCACCCCACCCTTGCTTGCTGAGTAAATAGAAAGGTTGGGTATACCAATTACACCTGCAATAGAAGAGTTGTTTACAATTGCACCGTTACTCTGTTTAAGCATTTGTGCAATCTCATATTTCATAGAAAGCCATGTTCCCTTGAGATTAATATTGATAATACAATCCCAATCTTCTTCAGAAGAATCAGTAATTGGATGTATTTGTGAAATGCCAGCATTGTTGAATGCACAATCTAAACGACCATAAATATCTACAGTCTTGTTAACTAATGCCTCTACTTCATTAGCCTTAGACACATCAGTCTTCACAAAAATAGCATCACTACCTCTAGCACAAATTTCGTGTGCTGCTTGCTCTCCTTCTTCAACACCTCTACTGGCAATGACAACTTTGGCTCCAGCTTGAGCAAAAGCAAGAGCTGCTGCCTTACCTATACCTGATGAACCTCCCGTAACTAAAGCAACTTTTCCATCAAATTCTTTTGAGAATGACATATTTAATACTCCTGTTATTTATATAAAACCCATTTAAATTTTATTTTCTCTTTTTCCTGTTCCTAGTTTCCTTTCACAAAGATTGGGTTATATAGTTTAAATTCTGAACAACTTAATTTTATTTATTGCAACAACTTTCATCATCTACACAATGGTCAAAGAAAAAGAAGAAGAACTTATTTATTGAGCTTGATATCCTCCGTCAATTATTAAATTCTGTCCAGTAATGAAAGATGATCGACCTAAAGATAAAAATAAAACTGCTCCACTTACTTCATCAGAATCAGCAAAACGCCCCATTGGAGGAAGAGAAAGACCTTCTAAAAATTGATCGACTCGCTCTACAGGAACCTTATCAAATATAGGTGTTTCAATAAACCCAGGACTAATGACATTGATACGGATGCCTGATTGAGCATACTCAATAGCTGTAGCTTTACTCATAGCTATAACTCCTCCTTTGCTTGCTGTATAAACAGAAATATTTGCCATGCCAACCACACCTGCAAGAGAAGAGTTGTTGACAATCGCACCGCTACCCTGTTTAAGCATTTGTTTTATTTGATATTTCATGCAAAGCCAAACTCCTTTAAGATTAATGTTTATCACATAATCCCAGTCATCTTCTGAGTAATCGATTAATGGACGTAGCACTCCAACACCAGCATTGTTGAATGCACAATCTAAACGACCATAAATATCTACAGCCTTGTTCACTAATGTCTCTACTTCCTTAGCCTGAGACACATCAGTTTTCACAAAAATGGCATCACCACCTCTAGCACAAATTTCATGTGCTGCTTGCTCTCCTTCCTCAACACCTCTACTGGCAATGACTACCTTGGCTCCAGCTTGAGCAAAAGCAAGAGCTGCTGCCTTACCTATACCGGATGAACCTCCTGTAACTAAAGCAACTTTTCCATCAAATTCTTTTGAAAATGACATCTTTAATACTCCTTTGATTTTTGTTGATAAAACCGATCTGGGAATGTTGAAAATAATAGGTTAAATGCTCTCAGAGAGTGAAGTAATTCACAGGGTGATAATTTAACAAAAACTTCACTCTCAAAAGAAATTAAACTCCTACTTTTGTAGTGAGTTTCATCAAACTTTCTGGTGCTGTAGGAACAGGCCCTAAAGCTACATCACCCCAACGCATAATATGAGCAGCAGCAGCCCCTGAAAAACCATGAGCATAGGTCATCACTAAATCACCTTTTTTAATTTTCTTCTGTTCGGCTGTATGATATAAAGCAGCCATCACTGAAGTAACAGAAATATTTCCATACTGAGGAAAGATATCAATAGTTTTGTCTTTAGGAATATTCAATTCTGAAGCACAAAAGTCAATGTACCCGGCAGTAGGTGGATAAAGTACAAAGAAATCTACATCTTCCACTTTGATTCCTGATTCAGCTAATACTTTTGTAGAGCATTCTTGGAAATATTTAATAAATAAAGAAGTGGCATATTTGACAGTCTCTTTATTGATGGCAATTAATAACTTTATTTCTCCTTTTTCATCTACAGTAAATTTGGGATAAACTACATCACAAGATTCATGAGTATTAGTTGAATAAGAATGAAGTAATCCTTCTCCTGTTTGAACTTTTTCCACAATAAAAGCAGCAGCTCCATCTCCAAGAGTAAAAGAAAATGGATTTGTATACTCTATATGCTTAGAATAATCACATGATACAGACACTAAAATTCGGTCTATTTTCTGGCTTTGTATAACAGAAACAGCATTTTCTAATGCTAACAAAGCACCTCCACAGGTAGCATTCAAATTCCAAGCTGTACCTCGAAAACCTAATTTTAGTGCAATTAAAGTGGCATTGCCAATGGCTAGTCTTTCTGGAAACATTGCACAAGATATTAATAAATCAACTTCGTTAATATCTAGTTTTGCCGCTTGCAAAACCTTTTCTATTGCTCCACATTCAAGAGTCATAGAATTTTCATCTCCAGTTAAAACTCTTCTTTCTAAAGTCCCTCGAAAAATATCTTCTCGATAAGGTTTAGTCGCTTGCACCCAGTTCTTATTTTGTTGTGAGTCGTTGTCAAACAGTCGTACAGTTTGATTTTTTTGTTCAAGTTTAACTAATAAATCTGGATGGTTATTTTTCCAGTAATCATTTGTTAACACCTTCTCTGGAAAATTAACTGCAAGTGCTCGGATACCAACAGATTGATTCATTGTTATTTATTCTTATTTAGGGTTTGCTTATGGAAGTCTTTTTGTGGAGGTAGGGAGTAGGGAATAGCAATATGTAGGTTGGGTTAAGCGGAGCGCAACCCAACAAAAGCTTGAGCTTTCTTCTGCTTCACTAAGTTTGCTGCAAAACACGCTTGAGAACTTTCCCCGTAGCATTTTTGGGAATAGAATCAACAAAGCGAAATGTATGAGGCACTTTATAATTTGCTATTCTCTGAGAACAAAAACTTTTTATATCCTCAGCAACAACAAGTTTGCTAGGTTTGAGAACGATATTAGCATAAACAACCTCTCCTTTCAGGCGATCGCTCACACCATATACCGCTGCCTCAAGCACAGCAGGATGTTCCAAAATTACTTTTTCCACTTCGGAAGGATATACTTTGAACCCAGAAACATTAATCATATCCTTCAAGCGATCGACAATATAGAAATAGTTATCTTCATCCATCCTGCCTAGATCGCCTGTATGAAACCAGCCATTACGCAAGACTTTCTGTGTTTCTGTTGTACGATTCCAATATCCTAGCATGACATTCGGGCCGCGTATTAACAGCTCTCCAACTTCCCCACATTCAAGCTCTTTGCCAGCTTCATTCACAACTTTCATTTCTACGTTTTCAATTGGCATTCCAATAGAACCCAATTTATATCTCAAATCATGGTTGTAACAAGCAAAAGGTGAAGTTTCTGTTAATCCATAACCCTCATATATCAGTTTACCACAAAATTCTTGCCACTGACACACAAGATCTACAGATATTTTAGCAGCAGCACTAAAATAATAGCGTACCGAATCAAAAGATGACTGCGACACACCAGTCTCCAGCAAGCGTAAAAACACTGTCGGCACTCCAAAAAACATGGTCACGCCATGATCTTGAACAGCTCTCAGTACATCTTCTGGCTTAAACCGTCGCTGCAAAATAATTGTTGCGCCAGCATTTAACCCACCATTGAGAATAAAATTCTGACCAAAACAGTGGAAAAGAGGTAAAAAAAGCAACAACTTATCATCAGAGTCGATTTGACAACAATGCTTAACTGAGTGCATATTAGAACAGATATTCCCATGAGACAGGGTTGCCCCTTTAGGAAAACCAGTGGTACCAGAAGTGTAAACAATAGCAGCAGGGGCAGTAGGTTCCATGGAAACAGTCTTGAAATCAGAACTCTCTTTTTCCATCGGAGTAGACAAGTTGATATCTGTATCTGTTTCACCCTCAGCAATTAAAACATTCTTCAGAAAAGCTAGATCCCGATCTGATATTTGCTCCCTCAAAGATGATGTTGTCACAACTGCGACTGCTTCACTATCATTTAGGATGAAGCTAACTTCATCACTTTTCAGCATTGAATTAACAGAAACAACCACAGCACCAAGTTTGAGAATTGCCAAATAAGCAATGACAAATTCAGGAATATTGGGCAAAAACAAAGCTACGCGATCGCCAATTTTTACTCCCAAATACTGCAAACCGTTTGTTACACGATTTGCTAACTCATTTAGTTTCCCATAAGTAAAAGCTTTTTCTTCAAAAATCAAAGCTGTTTTGTGAGGGAAAAATTGAGAGCCTCTTTCAATATGTTGTGTAATATTCATCGTTATTTTTTACCCCAAATATTTATTTTCCCATTGTGTAGAAAGTAGTTTTATACACTGGAGTAATGTATCAAAGACTAATCTAACTATTTGATGAAAATCGTAAGTTTTAATTGCAAAATCAGTAGTCTCTTTAGGAATAGAATCAGCAGGAGCTACGATTTTACATATTTGTTGCCAATCACTAGCATTGAGTTGAAAAATTTTTAGACAATGGTCGATTGTTTCTACCCAAAACTGTAGTTGTTTGAATAATTTAGTTTTCTGAAAAAAACACAACGATCTACAACAAACTTCTGGAAAAAAAGTTTGAGCTTTCATCAAAATCTCCTTATTTTTCTGGCTTAAATAATCAAAACAATAAAAAGTAATTATTATTGATTAGTTACTATTTATTTTTGAAGTAGCACTCAT
>NZ_CEZPJD010000148.1:0-12921 GCF_983059655.1 Okeania sp. | reverse complement strand
CAGCCAGTATAACCAAGTCATTTCAGTTATCAGTTATCAGTTATCAGTTATCAGTAACCTCTGCCTAAAGTCAGAGGCTTGAAATATTGAACTTGATTTCTTTTCATCCCCTTAAAAGGGGAGGCTTGAGACCTGATTTTTTGGTCAGAAGTTAGAAGTCAGAAGTCAGAAGTTATTTTTTTCGGTAATTATTTAGGATTCAATAACGTTAAAAGCGATTATTAGCCAGTAATACAGCGTTTCCCGTTGTTATGAGGTACAAAATTTTAGGTTTGAGGGAACAGGGAACAGGGAACAGGGAACAGGGAACAGGGAACAGAAAAGAATAAAAACAACTGTACCTCATAGCTTCGGAAACTGCTGTATCATGTCCGGTAGCATCGGTATTGTATAGCAAAGGTAGGCAACAGCTCCGGAAAGCAACAGACAGAAATACTTAAGAACAAGAAAAAAAACTTAAATTTTCTGTAGAGATTCACCCTTGGGTTTACACAAACGTGCCCCAGCGGACATGATATGATTGTGTATTATTCTTAATGTTTACTACTCCCTCACTTCCTGTACGGACATTGCATGCAACGTCCCTACTATCCGTGTATCCGTGCCATAATCCGTGTGAGCTACTCCCAACTATTGAATAATATCATGTCCGGATAATTAACGATCAAAAAAGTTTTTGTTTGTAGTAGGGCTTTAGCCCTTGAGATATCTATATTATTGCTCAAGCAATACTACGAGCTGTAATTATAACTATTCAACCGGACATGATATAAGTATTCAAGCAGATTTGATATTATCAAAATGATTGGGTATAAAACCCACCTTTTTAAGCGAAATATTTTTGGAGGCTTGCTCAATCAAATCCCCGTTACAAAAATAACTTCTGACTTCTGACCTCTAACTTCTGACTTCATTAAATGATGGCTCCCAATGCCAGCAGAGTCTCTTTTTGACCCTCCGTCAAACCTGTCGCACCTGTAATATTCATTCCTTCATAGAGGCGTTTTGCTTTCAACGTCTTAATACAGCTACCTGTTTGAGTATTCCACAGTTTAATAGTCTCATCTTCGCTACCACTTGCAACCATCGATCCATCACCATTAAAAGCAACAGAACGAATAGTATTTTCATGTCCCGTTAAAGTGTGCCAGAGGTGGCCACTAGAAACATCCCAGAGTTTAATTGTACAATCATCCCCACCAGTTCCTATCAGATTACTATTAGGACTAAATTCCATCGCTCTAATTTGCTTGGTATATTCTGCCAAAGTATGCAGACATTCTCCTGTGCTGACATTCCATAGTTTAACAGTGAGGTCATCACTAGCACTAGCAATAATTTTACCATTAGAACTCCAGGCAACTTGACGCAACTTATCTTGATGTTCTCCAATATCTGTAAGCTCTCCCGTTTCAATATTCCATGTTTGTAATAATTTACCATCACTGGCGATCGCTAAATTCTGGTTATCTGGACTGACAGCAATTGACCACAACCATTCTGGATAATCTTTGAAAGTTTGCAGACAGGTATTTGTATTCATATCCCATAACTTGATACCGCCGTCACTGCCTACACTAATCAGTTTTCTTCCCTCATCATAAAAAGCTACTAACCATATCCAGTCTCTATCTCTTTCAGGGAGAATAGAACATTTCCCAGTACCAATATCCCATAACCTAATCTGACCATCATTTCCAGCACTAGCAATTTTTGTTCCTTGAGGATGGAAAGCAACAGACTGGATGCGCTTTATATGTCTGTCCAAGATTTTACAATTACCAGTCTCAATATCCCATAGTCTAACCACACTATCGTCACCACCACTCACCAAAGTTTTAGCATCAGGAGAAAAAGCAACTGACCAGACTCTTTGAGTATAACCATTGATAGTCTTCAAAGATTCACCTTTAGGGATATCCCACAACCTGACATTTTGATCGTCGCTCCCGCTAATTAGACTTTTACCATCACTACTAAAGGTTATAGATCGAACTCGTCGATTTTTTTCTGGTAAAGTCAGCAATAATTTACCAGTTTCGATGTTCCATAACTTCACAGTTTGATCAGCACTACCACTAGCTAGAGTTTGATTGTCAGGACTAAAAACAACTGACCAGACTCGTTTATTATGTCCTGAAAAAGTTTTCATACATTCACCAGTATGGATATCTAGCAACCTGACAAGATTATCGTCGCTACCAGTAGCTAGAGTTTCTCCATCAGGGCTAAAAGCGATCGCTCGAACAGGATGATTGAGTTGTTGCCAAGTAGTAAGACATTCACCATTCTGAACATCCCACAATTTTACAATTTGCTCCATTACACTACCACTAGCAACTTTTGTTCCTTGAGGATGGAAAGCAACTCCTCGTACCCAGAAACCATGTTCCTGTAAAACGTGAAGACATTGATGAGAGTTAATATCCCACAATCTTACAGTACAGTCATCACTACCGCTAACTAAGATATTACCGTCTGGACTCAAAGCGATAGACCAAACGTGACCAGTGTGTCCTTCTAATGTAGCGAGACATTCACCTGTATCAATATTCCACAATTTGATAGTGCAGTCATTACTGCTACTAATTAAAATTGGTTTTTGAGGATGAAAAACAAGGGACCTTACCCAATTAGTATGACCTAAACAATTAGTGATAAATTGACCGTCCGCTACTCGCCAAATATAAATATTTTTATCCGCATCTCCGCTTGCCCAAAGTTTGCCATCATCACTAAATGCTACACAAAGAATACTGCCTAAAGGTTCGGAAAAAATTGATTTAGATAAATTAGAATTGGTAAAATCAACCTGATGTAATTCAACTCCTTGAAGATATGCTTGGCAAATAGTTAAATAAGAAAAATCATAGTTGGTTAAATCGGTATTTATCTGAGACAATATGTTGAGAATATTCCCTCCTAAATATCCAGGAGCTTGAGGAGAATTTTGTTGGCAATTGGAGATGATTTGTTGGAGTTGATTTTCAAGATTTATTTTGCCTGCTAATTCTTGAAGTAATCTTTCTAGTAGTGGTTGAATAATCAGGCGAACTTGAGTTTCTCTAATATAATCTTTGGATGTTGCTTTGCAGAGACAGTAGTTATTAAAAAGTTGTATTTGACCAGTCTTAATTTCTTGGCAAATTTCATCTATTAATCGAGCAATAATATATTCTCTGGTTACAGGTAGAATTGTATATCCTAATTGGGTAGTTTTGATAAGCGATCGCCGTTTTAAAGAAATAAAAGATTGGAGTAATTCTTGTTTGGTTTCCCACGAAATAATATCTTCTGTTAGTTCTGTATCTGCAGCTGGTTCATAATTAATTGCCAGCCAATACATAATTTCCTGTTCTGAGCTACATAAACGATTAAACTGACGTTCATATAAATCGTTAATTTCATCAAATTTTAGTTGTCCTAATTTTAAATAATTTTCTACAAATTTAGATAAATTTCCCCCTAATCCTTCTTGAATACCTGCTGCTACAACTTCCAAAGCAGAAGGATTACCTGCATAATGTTCAATAACTAATTTCCATTCATCTTCTGAGCCTTTAAATTTTCCATATTCTGTAAATATTTTTTGACTATTTTCTAAATTTAATCCTTCTAGTTCTAAAATTTTTACAGTTTTAGTTTTTTTAACAATTAAATCAATTGCTTGTGGTTTTTCTCGGCTGGTAATTAACAAACAACTTTGATGAGATGATTCAGCTATTCGTTTAAATAAATTACCATAGTTTTGATAACCTTCCCGATATTTACCTGTTTGATTGCCACTTTGAAGAATTGATTCTGCATTATCTAGTATTAGCAAACAACGAGAGGATGCAAAATAATTAATTAGCCTATTTATTTTTTCATCTAAACTTTCTGGTAGTGCAGTTTCTTCCTGATTAGAAAATAATTTGATTGAATCTTCCAAAATATTTTCTATTGTTGGAGATGCTTCAAGACTTCGCCAAATTATATAGTCAAAATTATTCTGAATTTCTTTTCTTAATTGAATTGATAAACTTGTTTTCCCAATACCTCCTCGACCAAGGAGCAAAATCAAGTTACATTTGCCCTGCAAAATCCATTTTTTTAATCTATCTACTTCTTGAGTACGTCCGTAGAAGTAAGGAACATTAGGAGAATTTTTTAAATCCAAAGATACCGACAAAGTAGTTGAATCCAATTGAATATTATCAACTATTTCTTCCCAATTTAATCCCAAAGATTTGCAGAATGCTTGAAAATATTTAGGCTTTACACCCGTATTATTTCGGAATCGTTTCCAGGTGCCAATTGAAACAGTATCTGGCACTTCTTTCTTCCCACTTTTAACCATAGGCAGAAACTTACTAGCTTCATCCAACCAATTTGGATTATCTAAGGCCCATCCCTTTTCTTTTTGGGTTTGCTTGATAGTTTCCTTAATTTTGTCCAGTCCTTCAGATGAGGCTTTCAGAGTTTTCATACAACACCTTATTCCCTGATTGTCAAGAACATTTTCAGATCATTATACTCGAAATCTAACCGATCTAATTTTGTGCTGGAATATTCTGAGAGATCATAGAAAAATTAAAAACATAGCAGGCAACACACAAAAAGCAGCTGGCAAAAGTGAGAGTTGTTATTTTGTTTATATTGCTTACACTTCTATCATTAAAAGGTGGAAAATTGGGTGATTGAAAGAACAAAAAGCTATAACAAAGTCTTGCTTAAACCAGATGAATTGACAGTTTTATTTTGTGACAAGACGGGAGTTGGTAAGAGCAGCACTCTCAATTCTCTATTTGAACTAAACTGGGCTACCGATCATGCTGTTGCTTGTACTAAAGAACCCCAGTTTACTTATCTAGAGTCATCTTACTACAAAGGTTTTTCCTATAAGCAAGTACGAGTTGTAGAGATGTAGATCGAAGGTTCGTGCGAGGAGGGGCAATTCAAGCTTCAAAGTCTTGGCTTGTATGGATTTTAACCCTCTTACATTTTTTATTGTCTGAAATAACTTTCAGGCAATAATAGAACGGAATCATAAGGGTTTTACAGTTTTTTTTCGACTCACTGCACTATACAACGCCAACCTTCTATTCATGACTATTTGCAGTTAATGTGAACATAAAATTATGTTTGCGAGCTGTTGGCAAATAACCTGACCTGAAGGGTGCTTTCGAGTGCAGTTAATGTGAGCTGTTTGCGGAGCATTCCGTAGGAAAAATTCCCTTGTTTGTGAGTCGAAGCATTTTTGTTTGCAAGCCGTTATATGTAGCCTTCTGAAGTGCGATCTACTAACAACTATAACAATCTCTACATGATGATTTGAATTGTCTTCCCAAAAGAAATTATTAGAAGCAAAAAAACTTAAGTCAGTTTTTCTGACTTAGCAATAGTTGTGAACATTTTATTTAAGGAGCGTAGTCAATGATTAAGCTTACTCTAGCTATTTTTTTACTGATTTCAGATGTCATAAATTCGTCAATTCATCACATTAATACTTTAATTTTGCCCTCTCAGCTTTGTCCTATTATTCCTTTAATTACTGAAAACGACTTACGGGGTGACAATAATGAAGATGATGATGATGATGATGATGATGACGATCCTATCATTCAACCTAAAGAGATTAAATCAAATCAAGTTATAGTACAATAAGATCGAGTAGGAAAGAACCTAAAAATTAGGTTCTTTACTCATTATAATTCCCCCCCTATTTATTAAGCAGCTTGATCTTGAAAAGGGTTTATTCTTCTAAGTTTATCTCTATATTCGTCTATATTTATGGTATTTGATGCTGAATTTTTTTCCGATTTATTAGTATTAATTTGTTTTAATAAATCAGATAATAAATCATAAATAAATTTATTTGATTTATTTGATTCTCTCAATTCCTCAAGATATTTTTTGGCTTCATCAAAGTCGTTTTGTGCGAACAAGGAAGCAGCAATTCTAATATTTTTAGACAAAGTATCCTTGATATCATTATACTTAACCTGCTCAATAATTTGTATGATAATCTCAATTCCTAGAGAATAATTTCCCCCTAAAATTTCTAGTCTGGCTAAATTGTTACTGCCAGCATGACCTGCTCTATTATTTCTAGTTGCAGCTTGTTGATAGTGTTGTTTGGCTAACTGCATTTCTTCAATATCTTCATAAATTGATGCTAGATTATAGTGTGGTGCTGACCTATCTGATTGAAATTTGATTGCTAGCCGCAAATAAAATTTAGCGGTTTCTAAATCTTTCTTTATGTACGTTTCATATCCTAAAATATTAAGTGTTTTTGCAATTTGTTTATACAAAGAAGAGCTTGATGTTTCGTCAAATTTATCAATTTTTATTTGAGCTTTTATTTGTTTTAATAAACCTTCTTTTGCTAATTCAAGATCTAAATATTGAAAACCTTCAATTGTTATAGCTTTATATATAATGTTTCTTAATTTATTAGTTACATATCTTCTCAGAATAGGTATTAAGGTAAATTCTACTTTTTCGGAGTTGGTTTGTTTTTCAATTAATGAACGTCTTAAGAGTGATTCAATAATACTTAATATGTCTGAGTTTTCTCCATGAAACATTAATTTGCTTTTTATCTCGTTAAGTGCAAGAGGTTTGTCATTTATAACTAACCAATACATAATTTTTGTTTCCCCTTCTGACAAACGTTGAAATTGTTCTTTGAGTGTTTTTTCCAAAATATCTCCTAGAAATAATTCATCACTTCTTAAATATTCAACTAAATCTCCATTAAATAATTCTTGGATTGTGGTTGTTATTATTTTTAAGGCTGCGGGATTTCCACTGTATAACTGAATTAATTTGGTTAAATCTTCTTCTGAACCAGTTAACTTTTTGGCTGATGTAACAATTTTTTTAGCGTCTACTTCTAGACTTCCTATTTGTAGGCTTCTTACGGGTAATGCTAATCCTTCTAATGAGGTAATTTCTATGGGTTTTTCTCGACTATTTAGTAACAAGCAACTCTGATGAGATGATTCTCCTATTGTTTGAAATAAATATCTATAATTTTCATATTCTTTATAGTAATGACCTGCTAATTTTTGACTTTCCATGATTGTTTGTACGTCATCTATGATTAACAGGCAGCAAACTGACTGTAAGTGTTTCATCAATTGCAAGATTTGGTGGCCTGTGTTGTCTGGTAATTCCGTTTCTTGTTGCTGAGATAGGATTGAAATTAGCTCTGTCAAAAATTCGGATAAGGTTGGGGTGTAATGTAGCGATCGCCAAATAACATAATCAAATTTGTGCTGAAGTTGTCTTGCTAGTTTAACTGCCAAACAACTTTTGCCAATTCCTGCCATTCCTAGTAGTGCTATTAGTCGGCATTCATCTCCCACTATCCATTGCTTGAGAGTTTGTAGTTCTTTTTTACGTCCGTAAAATACCTCTGCTGCTGGTGCTGAGTCAAGATAGATATATTTTCCTTGAGTCAAGCTAGAAATACTATTGGGTGAATTTGAGGATTGTTGGTAGAGAGAAAGTATAAGTTGCTGGAGTTTGGAAAACTTAACAGGACCTTTTCCTTCAATTTCAAATTTTTGATATAGCTGGCTAAAACGTTGGCGTATAGAGTTTGGGTGAACACCAAGCTTTTGGGCGATCGCTCCTATATCACAACCTTCTGCTGCTAGTGTTAGTGCTTCTTGTTCAGCTCTTGAAATACTATATTCACTGGCTATGACCTGTATAAATTTCTGAACTCCTTTGTTATCAAGTTGCATGGCTTTTTGCTTATGCTTAATAAGATATATAGATTATATAATACTATAAATTTGTTTCAAATTTCAAAAAAACTTATTCATATAAGTTATGTGGCATTGTAAATGGTGGCCTAATAACTAATAATTCAGTAAGTTTACAGATGATAGAAAGCCTGAAATTTCTATGTGAACAATATATTTTGTTTATAACCCCTCTTTTTGACAGCACTCTTGACAAATCTAACTCTAGTTAGCTAAGATCTGTTAAATATAACTCATATAAGCATAATGTGATTTAATGGCACATTAAACTTTGAAAGTAATCAAACTTATCCAGTTAATTCTGCAAGGAGATACTTTATGTCTTTTGATTTCAATTCTTTTTTTGGTTCCGATCCTTTCTTTAACTCCATTTTTGATTCCGATCCTTTTTTTAACTCGATTCCCAATTCTACTTCTGGTTCTAGCTCTAGCTTTAGCTCAAGTAATGTTAACAATCTTGTTAACAATACATCTATTAACAACAATTTAAACAATTCATATGTTAATAATATTGTTAATAACAATTCATCAACAACAACTTCTACTTCTAGCTCTAGCTCCAGCTCAAGTAATGTTAACTCTAATGTTAACAATATATCTATTAGCAACAATTCAAACAATTCATCTGTTAACAACAATGTATCTGTTAACAACAATTCATCAACAACAACGACTATTAATGGGTCTTCTACAACTTCTACTTCTAACGTTAGTATTGGTGGTTCTGGATCGTCAAACATTTTTGAAGGTACTAATGGTAAAGATACAATAGACGGTAATAGTAGTAACAATATTATCAATGGACTTGGTGGCAATGACATCTTAAATGGACTAGAAGGTAACGATATTATCGATGGAGGTGACGGTAAGGATAAATTATTTGGTGGTCTGGGAAATGATGTTCTCACTGGTGGTGCTGGAAATGACAGGTTAGATAGTGGTCCGGGAAATGACATATTGAATGGTGGTGCAGGCAAAGACAGGTTAGATAGCGGTGAAGGAAATGACATATTGAATGGTGGTGCTGGAAATGACAGGTTAGATAGTGGTGAAGGAAATGACGTACTCACTGGTGGTTCTAGTAAAGATAAATTATTTGGTGGTGCAGGAGATGACGTTCTGATCGGAGTGAATGCTAGCGTGAGTGTAAATACAAATAATGGTGTATCAAGTGTTATCATAACTACTAGCGACGATGCTGGACGAGGAGAAAAAGACCGACTCACTGGAGGCGCAGGACTTGATGAGTTTATTCTTGGTGACAACAATAATGTCTACTATGACGATGGTAACTCTTCAAATTCTGGCAAAAAAGACTATGCTATCATCCTAGATTTTAATCCTAGTGAAGATAAAATTCAACTGAATGGAACGGCAAGTGATTATGTCTTAAAGGTATCAGGTTCTAATACTCGAATTTTCCTCGACGATGATGGAGTTTCTGGTCTGAGTTCCCAAGATGAACTAATTGGGGTCGTCAGAGGTAATACGAGTTTGAATTTGAACAGTAGTTCTTTTGAATATGTCTAATATCAATTGTACAAATTAGTGCGTAGGGGCAAACGGCAGTTTGCCCTGACAATTCATTGATCCAGAAATGGATGTACAATATTACTTTAAGGAAAAAAATTTAACCTGTTTTGAATAAATAGTTTCTGAGATTCTTCACTTAACATTTTATTCCCTATTTATCAAGCACAAAATTAGATCGTGATGCACAGATTCAAAATGATCTATTTTTGTACTGGAATATCTTGGAAGCTCATGCCAGACTGAAACTAATCAAATTCATTCAACTACTTCTGAGATTGGAATTAACTTATTAATCTAGGTTAATTTTCAGTATCAAAGAAATCTGAATCACTAAAAATTAAGGAGAAACTTAATATGTTTTGGGATTTTGCAACTACGGTGACCACTCCTTTTAATAACACTTTTTCAACAAGTATTTTTCCACCTTTTGGAAATACGGTAGTAAATACTCCTTTTAATGGTACTTTTTCAACGGGTATTTCTTCAGGTTTTGGAAGTACGGTTACCAATAGTATTTCCAACTCCAATACTAACAATAATTCATTAGCAACGAGTATCTTTTCTACAGTCAATACTGCCAACGGTAATTTATCAACTACAACGATTATTGATGAATCTTATTCCGATATTAATCTTGATATTCCAAGTCAAGATATCCTAACAGAATTTATAGTCAACGAACCACCTGTTATAGATAGTGATTTTGACCCAATAACTGGTGAAATTGTAGTTCCCGATCTAACTCAAGATGAACCTTTAATACCAGATAATTCTAATCAAGAAGCACCCATTCACTCATTCTATATCAATGGTATTAATAACACCTTAGAAGACTACCGAAATACCATCCCATTAGTCAATAATTTACTAACATCAACTGATATTAATTCTCAGGTTGAGGAAGAAACATATAATTTGTCAGGTGCACCAAAACCTATTAACTTCGACCTTGCCCAATCTATTATTCAAGCTGTTACTTCAGGAAATGATTTTGAAGGTACGCAATTCACTAACAGTGTTGTGGAAAGAATTCAAAACATTGACCAAGAAAACAGTTTGGAAGATAAATTTTTAATTGTTGCTCACTCCCAAGGCAACTTCTTTGCTGAAGATATTTTTAATCAATTACCTGAAAATATTCAACAAAGAACAAGAATATTAGCTTTTTCTCCCTTTACAGATTTCCAGGGAATTAGTTCCGATAAATATGACTACTTATTACGAGAAGATGATTTTCCTAGTCGCCTAAAAAACCTACCGGTAATAGCTGTTCCTGAAGACCAACATAATCTTCCTAGCTGGCCAGGAAACTTTCTACAATCTTTCTTTCCAGGAGATAGAGACTCACACAAAATCGAAAATTATCTAGATATAAATCAATATCCCCAGGGAAGTCAAGAGGATTTATTAGTAGAAGAATCATTTGAACAAGCAAAGGTAAAAATTCAGGAATTACTTGATTTTGACTCTGGTACATATCAAGATGAACAGATAATTGAACGAGGATTTGAAGATTCATCTTCAGACTCATTTTTTGGATTCCCAATTGAAGAGAATAATGATGTTTTCTCTGGTATAAGTAACTTCATATCAGAAGGAAGCAGCTTTCTTTTTGGCTGGTAAATTATTAGAAATATCTAGCAAATAAATCAGGAAAGAGTTTGTCAAGTGTAGGTTTGGTTAAGCGGTAGCGCAACCCAACAACAATATATTGATGTAAGATTTAATTCCTAAGATTGATGTTGGGTTTCCCAAGCTCAACCCAACCTACAAAACTTGTAAATTATTAGAAATATCCAGCAAATAAATCAGGAAAGAGTTTGTCAAGTGTAGGTTTGGTTAAGCGGTAGCGCAACCCAACAACAATATATTGATGTGGAATTTAATTCCTGAGATTGATGCTGGGTTGCTCCTACGCATAAATTGCACTAACATTCCTCATATTGATGTGAGATTTAATTCCTAAGATTGATGTTAGGTTTCCCAAGCTCAACCCAACCTACAAAACTTTCTTTTTAACTTCGACATTGCTCAGTCTATTATTCAAGCTGTTACTTCAGGAAATTATACTGAGTTCAATTTTTCTCCTGTTAATACTTATTCTCCTTCTCCCACAAGTGCTAAAACTTGTTGATAAATATCAGAGCTTACCCAAAAACCATTATTATAGCAGTTTTCATTAACATAGAGTACAGAGATTTTGGTTTAAGAAGTTGTCTGAAAAGTCTCATTTGCTACATCACGCGCCCCCGCGCATCCCCCAATTTTGGGGGACTTTTACCAGCTAATGGATTCTTGTTCCCCCCAGAATTGGCTTGCTCGGGGGGCAAAATTCAGTTATCATTTTCCTCTGATTCTTGTAAATTATAGAAATCTTCCATCAATTCTTCCATACCGTAATGTAAAGGAATTTGACGATTTGCAAGTAACTTTTGAAATGCTAACTGATTCAAACAAGCAAAACGAGCAGCTTGTGCAAGGGTAAAACGTTCCTGTTGAAATAACATAACTGCTATTTCTATTTGCAATTGCCCTTCCGACATCTCAATTTTTTCTAATATTTCGTTTGATATAACAACACTCATCGGATATAATTTTTGATATTTTTCTTAGTGGCGTTGCTGATTCTGGGTATGATTTTGCCCCCCTAGCACCCCAAAATTGGGGGGATAAAACTCTAAAAGTCCCCCAAAATTGGGGGATTTAGGGGGCTTTACCAGAACAAAACAATCGCGCATTATTATTAATTGTTGAACTCTACTTCCTCTTTTCTAAAATTCATCAAATTCTTCACACAAATCTTGCAACTGCTGATGCTGTAATCTTCTCGAAGAACGCCGATACTTTTTACTAGCTAACTTCGGTTCCAACTTTTGTTCCCCACCTGACTTCATTTTTGCCTTCCAGTTTGACTCAACATCAGGTTTTTGTTGCAAAGCTTCTTGATGCGCGATCGCCTCTTCTAAAAACATCAAATAATATTCATACCTATCCCAATGACCCCTGACTACACAATTAGGTTCATCCCGATGCAAACAGTCACTAAATTGACAACTTCCTTCTTCTAAATACCGTCGCACTTCTGGAAACAAATACCCCAACTCCAAAGGTTCGCACTCTAACTGTGGTTGATTAAAACCAGGCGTATCTGCCAATAAACCACCAGTCGGTAGCTCAAATAATTCAACATGACGAGTAGTATGTCTTCCTCGCGACAACTTTCCTGATACTGCAGCGACTCTTAAATTAACATGAGGAATCAAATAATTAATTAAACTTGACTTCCCTACTCCAGAAGGACCAGAAATTACCGTAATTTTATTTTTCAGTTTTTCCCACAGAGAAAACGAACTATCTTTTGCTATCCCCAAACCTACATCTGTTTCCACACTAATAAAAAATGGATCGTAACCCCACTGAGAAATTTTATTGCGCCATTCCTCTATTTGCTCTGGTGTGACTAGATCGCATTTATTCAAACATAAACATACATCTAAACCTGTTGACTCTGCCTTGACTAAAAATCTGGTCAAAGCAACAGGGTCTAAATCTGGTTCTGCCATAGCAAACACTAACATTACCTGATTTGCATTAGCTACAGGAGGACGATCTAATTCTGTTGTTCTTG
>NZ_CEZPJD010000147.1:0-12923 GCF_983059655.1 Okeania sp. | reverse complement strand
AGCAATAAAAAGTCGCCCTAGAAGGGCGAGGCTTGAGACCCATTTTTTCGGTCAATTCATGTAATTTCTTCCAATTTTTTTTCATTCTTTTAATACTCCAATCATTGGAAGTAATTGTTAGTAGTGTGAAAATTATGAAAGTTACGACTCCTTGTATATAGATCCAATAAGTTTGGATATCAAAAAAATCAAAGTTTCTCTTGCTCACTAGCAATATTCCATGACTAAAAGCGAATAGAAAAGCAATTACACCTACTTGACGACGATACTTCAGTAACAATTTAGGAAATTCTGTTTTTTTTGTGCTAGGAAACACAATTCTCAAAATGCTTGGTAGCAGGGTAATGATATAGCATACTAGTGCTAATAAACCTAAGTAGTTGGCAACTGGTGCTGTATCCACAATAGTCTCTCCTTTAGTTACTAAATTTTATTAGGAAAGGTAGAGGGCAGGAGGAAATTCTGACTCCAGCATAGCTGTCTGTAACCGAAGGGAACAAGGGTATCAAACCCCATCGTTTACAGGTTGTCTACAATTGCTTCTGACCTCAACCAATTGTTCCTCCGGCTTTCTGCCTTCTACCTAAATGAGATTTTTTGCTTAGTTTTAGAAATATTTACAGCTGTTATTTTTCTCTAATTACACTCTTATGTAATATCATTTAAAAAAATGCACCCAATTGAAAATATATTACTGAGAAAAATATTTAAAGCCAATTTTTTTCAAGTTCTCGCTATTGATTGCTCAATTCAAGAGTCAAAAGCAATTACTCGCAGTTTGAAGATACTAAAATTGATTACCTCCTAGAATATATCCAAAGTATTCAACATATATTCCGGATAATTAATTACGATAAATTGCAGATATTAAGTGACCTTAAAGTTGAGCTATAATGCTTAGGTATTAAGTTAATATTTTCACTAATTAATGTGATATAATGCTAATTTTATGTAAGCATTCAGCATTCAGCATTCAGCATTCAGCATTCAGCGATGAGTTATTAACTCGTTATTTTGGAAGAAGGAATTGGTAGTCAAGAAGAATTAAAAGTTATGTTTGCGCAGCATTCCGCAGGAAATGAAATATTTCTGTTATCTAACCTTAGTCTTTGCTTGATTCTTTAAAAATCTAAAAGCTGATGGCTGTTTGCGCAGCATTCCGTAGGAAATACTAATAACTGAATGCTTACAATTTCGATAGATAAATATTTATACCAAATTAATATTATAGCACTACAAGTTTAGGTTAGGACATTTCTAAATCCACCAAACCCACTCACTGTTTACTGTTGCCTGTTGCCTGTTGCCTGTTGCCTAGCGCGTAGCGCTATAAAGTTGCATAAAACAATATTTTAGTAAGCATTCAGCTGTCAGCTATTCTTTTTAGTTTACGATAAAAGCTTTATTAATTACCTTACTAGAAAAGTTTGCTCTTTTACCCTTAAAAGGTAAGCATTCAGCACTCAGCAATCAGTTTTATTCCCTTTAGTGTAAGGATTCAGGTGATAGCGATCGCTCAATGGATGTTGTGGCGAAAAAAAATATTCACGGAAGTCTATATAAGTAAAATATTTTGGTAATTCTGCTGCTAAATAATTTGGCTTTCCATAAAAATATTTTAATAAAACTCACAATCTAATAGAGCGATTAAATCTATCTCCTAATCGCCCTAATGCTAACCAATCTAATATTTATGGAGTGGGAGAGTAACTAAATTCAGAAACCATGAGAAGAAGGAATAAGGAAGGAGGAAGAAGGAAGAAAAAAGAGGGAAAAATATTGCTTTGTCTGAGCTTTAATTTTTTGATATTTCCTAACAGTAATTGCAACTACTATAACGAAAACTTTCTTCTCCTGTCGCTTCTTCCCTCCTGACCGAAAAATAAGGTCTCAAGCCTCCCCTTTTAAGGGGATAAAAAAAATATAACTCCTTATTTCAAGCCTCCTGCTTCAGTAGGAGGTACTGATAACTGATAACTGATAACTGATAACTGAAATGACTCCTCTACTTAACAGACAACATCTGAGCTAATTCTGGATGACGGCCAAATAAACCAGTCATCACCCGCAAAGACAAAGACTTAAAAATCGGCACTATTCCCATACCCCACAAACCTAAACGACGAAGCGCTACTATAGGCAACACACTAGCAGAAAACATTCTATCTAGAAAATCAGTAACTCCTAAAATTACTAAATTCTCCTTTCTGCGCCAACCTTCATAACGCTTCAATACACCAATATCTCCAATATCCTCACCTTGCTGATGAGCAGATTTAATAATTTCAGCGATCGCTCCTACATCTCGAATACCCATATTCAAACCTTGGCCACCTACAGGATGACAACAATGAGCAGCATCTCCAATTAAAGCTAGACGGTGTTTAACATAGCGATCGCTCTGCATCAACTGCACGGGAAAAACGTAGCGATCGCTCAACAACTCCAACTTACCCAACTTTCCAGCAGTGCGATACTCCAACTTAGCCAAAAATTCTTGTTTATCCAACTCCTGCAACGCCTTCGCCTCAGCATGAGGAGCTGTCCACACCACCTGACAGCGATTTCCCGGCAAGGGCAAAACCCCCATCGGGCCACTCGGCCAAAATCTCTCAAAAGCAATATTATTGTGAGACCTTTCAGTTTTAATCGTCATTGCCACACAAGACTGCCAATACTTCCAACCATGAGTCCCAATATTAGCAGCTTCACGAATAGGAGACCTCGCCCCATCTGCTCCTATAACCAACCGAGAGCGGACATTCAAACTTTCATTTTCACCAGACAAACTGTCTGTATCCTTCTGCTTTAGCTCAACTTCCACAAAATCAGATTTATAATCTACCCGCAAAACTTCCGCTGGACATAACCAAGTAAATTGTTCAGAGTCTGCCAAAAATTCTTGCATTGCCGTCAACATCACCTGATGTTCTCCTACATAACCCAATCCCTCCTTTGAAGTTGGCCTCTTACCAGTAATAGCCAAATCATCAGGATAAAATTGGACAGTACGGGGATAATTACTGTCAGAAAGACTAATTTGCCTATATGTGGTGATTTTGGGTAAAATTTGTTGCCAAACTCCAATACCATCTAATATTCTGCCAGATGTTAAGGAGAGATTATAAGCAAGTTTTCTAGCTGCAACTACAGATTTAGGTTGACTTTCAATTAATGCCACTTTTAAGCCAGAATTTTTCAAAGCACAAGCAAGAGCGGTACCAGCGATACCTCCCCCGACAATAACTAAGTCGTAATCTAATTTTGGTTTGACAGTTGTTTCAGATAGAGAATTTTGGGAAAGTTGCTCCATTACCATATTTATCAAAAATAATCAAGTGTTTAGTAATTTATACTCTCCCTATATTGTGGCGCAACTTTTCAGAAAAATCTGAGTGATTTTTGACTGAAGAGAGAATTTGAAGAAGGAGTCAGGAGACAGGAGTCAGGAGTCAGTAGGTAGAAAAGAGTTTTTCGGTGATTTTAGTAGTAGGGTGTGTGAGCGAAACGAAGTGGAGTATCACGCACCATTTTTCTGAAGAAGGAGTCAGGAGACAGGAGTCAGGAGTCAGAATTTTCAGTAGTTTTTTCCCAATAAACCTCTCCAAAAATCAAAAATAAAATCAATTTTTATCCATAAATTATCAATTACTTCTTCCCATTGCCCATTACCTATTCTCTATTCCTTACTTTCTGGAGATGTCTAATTGGAGTTGAGGTGCGTTACGCTGTCGCTAACAGCACCCTAATAACTTATGTATATTAAGCAGTGACAAAAATAATTAAACGGGAGCAATATGCTCCTATTGGCTAACCATTACGCTGAAAGCTGAGTGCTGTTTGCGGAGCATTCCGGTACGGAAAATGCTGATAGCTAGTAGTAGTAGGGTGTGTGAGTGGAACGAAGTGGAGTATCAAGCACCATTTTTCCCCTTTTCCCCATTGGTGTTGAGGTGCGTTATGCTGTCGCTAACGACACCCTACTCCAGTAACAAAAATAATTACAACGGGAGCAAAGATACTCCCACTGCCTATTCCGTAACTATATATAAAAAATCAGGCGTTGCATAAATGCGGAATGATTTTAATAGTTTAATAGTTTTGTGGAATGGGCATCTTGCCCGCTCCCGTTCCTGATATTTTTACTTTAGTAGTAGGGTATGTGAGCGGAACGAAGTAGAGTATCACGCACCATTTTATCCATAGGGGTTGGGGTGCGTTACGCTGTTGCTAACAGCACCCTACTCCAGTGACAAAAATAATTACAACGGGAGCCAGATGCTCCCACTGACTAACCATTACGCTGAAAGCTGAGTGCTGAAATGCTGATAGCTAGCTAAATTAATTTAAGATTTGGGTACTCAGCAACCATATCCTCAGAGGTCAAAGTATCGCCACTTGCTTGAGGTGTCCATAAAACTTCAACAGCTAATAACTGTTCGCTAGAAATAGTACCCATTTGACTTAAAGCACGTCTGACATCTTCTGTACTATTAATAACTGGTAACTGTAATTTACCTTGAGTACCAACAACAATAGTAGCCACAATATATTCCCCTGGTGCTTCAGTTTCCTGAGTTAGCAATTCACCATTAGTTTCACTAACAGGCAGAGAAGTTTGAAGATTTTTATCAACTAATTGATTATTGTAATTAGAAAGAGTCTCCTCAGAAAACTTACTGCGTTCAGTCAAAGCATACTGATTAAACTTTGCTTCTGCCGAGTCTAGCTTTGCTTGCTCACTTTGAGCAGATCCATAAGCCCAATATTCAGGGTGACGCAATAAAGATAATGTAGCTTCTTGGAGAACTTGCGCTCTACCCGCAGCAGAGCCAGTATCAGCATTTTCAGCTATTCTATCGAGGTCTGTTTGTAAACTACGACCTTCTGCCAATAAACCAACTTGTACCCTAGCAACAGAAACTGTAGGATTATTACTATAGCTGTCAAACTCATCTCCCTGAGTTACTCTTCGGAAACTACTAACTAAGAAATTAGCGATCGCAATAAAAATCAAAATTGTAAACAGACTGCTAAACCCACCGAAGCCAAAGAAAGGTAGTAAAAATGGGAAGCCAATACCACCTCTAGGATAGTAACCACCTCCAGGAGTACGGGTAGGTGATGTATAGGTACGACTGGGCATTCTAAATGACCCACCACCAATGCGACCTCCACTCCTAGCTGCAAAAGCGGCATCAGCTTGACTTAAGGCTAAAGTAAGCACTAGCCCAATGACAAAAAACGATTTGAGGATGCCTTGAATATGTGAAAGCAGTTTTTTACTCATAAGTAATCATTATTATTATTGCTATACATTTTTAATGTACCGCTTTCTATTTAGACTGTGCAGCTAGATATAGTTATTTAATTATTGGGATATCCGTACTTGTGTAGTAAAATATTAAATTTTTAAATTTCAATATTGTTTTGTAGTTTAATTTTTATCTATCTATACCAATCCTATTTTATTAGTGTCAAAAATCTTACTGTTTTTTAGGGAATAGCGGTCAGACCCCGCGTCGCCGTCAGGCGCAAGGGAATGCTGACCAAGAGAGGGAACAGGGAACAGGGAACAGGTAAGAGTTTCAGTTTTTTTATCTACTTTTTGATTTGTCGCAACCTCTGCGCGGATTGCTATATAGCACTATAGTTTTAGTAATGTATCTAAAATTTATTTTATTCCAAATTTCATAAATATGCGGGACTTACAAATCTACTTCAAATAAGGGTTTGGAGACCAAACCCCTACTAACCTCATATAACTTCAACTTATGACTTATGACTTCTAACTTCTAACTTCATTCAACACCCCTACTAACCTCATATAACTTCAACTTATGACTTATGACTTCTAACTTCTAACTTCATTCAACACCACCCCCTACAATAGTAACTATCTCCAACTTATCCCCTGCTTGTATTTCAGTTTTGTCCCAAAATTGTCTATGTAAAATCTCACCATTATATTCCACAGCTACTAACCGAGGGTTTAGCCCCAACTGTTCCAGAAAATTAGGTAAAAGTACATGGGGTAAACAAGTATGGGTTTCTCCGTTAACTTTGAGCGTAATTTGACTTGACATTCTAGTACTATTTAGATTTTTTCCGGTAATATATTGTTAGAGCGTAGCGCTTGATAGCGATTTAGTTGAGACAGAAAATATTGAGTTACTAAAGTTGGTTGCTCTGCCTGCATAATAGCCCTAACTACAGATACACGCTCCGCACCAGATGATAAAACTTCATCACAATTTTGCATATCAATTCCACCAATGGCAAACCAAGGAATAGTGCAATTATTGACAGCATAACTAATGTATTCTAAACCTGCTGCTGGTTTATCTAACTTAGTAGGAGTTTCATATATTGGCCCTACTCCTACATAGTCTGCTTCTTCTTGAATAGCTCGCTTCATTTCTTCTGGATTTGTAGTGGAACGACCTACAAGTTTCTGAGGGCCAAGCATTTGTCTAGCAAGCTTAACTGGTATATCATCCTGTCCGAGATGAACTCCATCTGCATCAACAGCGATCGCCAGGTCTACTCGGTCATTAACAATAAATAGAGCGCCGTAGCGATGGCAGAGTTCAGAGAGTTTTTGGGCTTCTGTTAATCTTGTTATATCGTCTGCTGTTTTGTTGCGGTATTGGACAAGGGTTAACCCTCCCTGAAGAGCTGCTTCTACTATATTGATTAATTTATCGTTGGGTGAGGTAACTAGATAGAGGTGGGAGTTTTGCAACTGCTGATATCTTTTATAGGCGAGAAGTCCACTTTCTATAGTATAAACTCGGTAACGTATCTGTTTACAAGCGGAACCCATCTGAGAATTATAAATTTTGCCGTATTCTTCTAAAACTCGTAGTGCTTCTTCTAAGCGACAGAAGTTAACTTGTAGCAGTTGTTGAACGTCTGAACGTTGCTCTTCTTGTGGATGAGTCAATTCTGTACCTGGATCTCCAGGGGTATTTCGGGACATTCTTAATTCTGTACTATGCCAACTGCCAATCTCTTGACGTAGTTGTTTACATTCATTTGCCCAATGTATATTATTGAGGCCAAACCGACACCATTCTTCTATAATTCTTAAACCTTCTCTGGCCCTATCTAAGTTAGCATCCAAAATTCGGCGAACTCCAGGCTGTACATTTTGACCCCAATTATACTTCTCGTTCATAATAATTACCCTATAAATTTTAATCCTTATTGTCAACATGACTATAATCTTGCTCTCTCAAATAGGGAAGGGCAGACTATGATAAATTTTGCTATTAATATAAACCGTTTTATAGTATAGTATTGGCTGCAATACAGAATTTAATTATTGTTCAAATAATTTCTGAAATAGTTTAGCGATCCGGATTACGACTGTAGGACCAAGGTAATTTCAGTTATCAGTTATCAGTACCTCGCAGCTATTGTCAGAGGCTTGAAATACTGAAGTTGATTTTTTTTTCATCCACTTGAAAGGGGAGGCTTAATACCTGATTTTTTGGTCAAAATAGTTAGGCCATATTTTAGATAAGTTTTTTACTTTAGGGTGGCAAATTTTTGTTAGGTTCACTAGATATTTCTATAGCGATCGCTAAAAAAATAGAAATATAAAAAATAAAGTACAGAGATTTAATGTTGATAATTATTTCGAGGTCAAAATAGAGATAATCTTCTTATGGTAGTTTAAACGCACAACAATTTAACTAAATACTTAATCCTCATACTTAATCCTAAATAGTATCGATCGCTAGGGAAAAATAGACTTTTTAAATCACAAAATTATTTGAAACAGTAAATATATTTGGGTAATTGCAAAGTTCCATTCATCACTATCAAAATGAGTTTTGCTAATTCTAGTCATACTTACCCATTATCTTTAACAATCAACCTATCTTTACAAAAATTAAACTTACTGTTCAAAACACCTATAATCAGAGATACTTGACAAAACTATAATAATTAAATTTTCTGTCACAGTTTCCTAGGAGGAAAGCCGTGAAACCAATATTTATCCTTTTTTCACAGAAAAATAATCGAACAAATTTACTGCGTAAAATTAACTTTTTATCACCTATTTTAGCCACTGCACTACTAGGGGTATTTACTTCTGCAAGTTTGGCAGTTCCATTTGCACAAGAAGTGGCCCAAGTCCTTGAAAATCAAGCTAATTCTCAAATAAATGTACTTTATGTTAGTTCATCTATTGGTAGTGATTCTGGAGATGGTACTAAAACTGCTCCTTTGAAAACTATTACCTATGCTTTGAAAATTGCTCAACCTAATACAGCAATTTTACTTGCCCCTGGAACTTACAATAGACAAACAGGTGAAAAATTTCCTTTAATTTTGCAGCCCAAAATTACAATTAAAGGTAACTCTTTTAACCGTGGAAAAAATGTTTTGATTCAAGGTGGAGGAGATTTTAATAGTCCGACTTTAAAACAAAAAAATATAACAATCTTAGCTGCTAATAACTCAACTTTAAATGGTGTAACAATTACAAATCCTAATCTTCAAGGTTACGGTTTATGGATAGAATCTAGTGGTTGTGTTATTAGTAAAAATACTTTTACTGGTAATACTGTAAATGGCATTTCTGTAGTGGGTAGTAATACAGCAATTATTCAGGAAAATAATTTCTATGGAAATGGAGTAAGTGGTATGGAAATTTATCATAATTCTCAGCCAGAAATTAGAGATAATTTGTTTCAAAATACTGGTATTGGAATGAAAATATCTGATGATGCTGCTCCAAAAGTAGTAGGAAACCGTCTGATTGAAAATGAAAGTGGGATTATTATTCAAGGAAATGCACGCCCAACTTTGCGGGGTAATTATATTGAGGGTAATAGAAAAGATGGAGTAGCAGCGATCGCTCAATCATTACCGGATCTGGGTAACTCTCAAGAACCTGGCCGTAATACTATTCGTAATAATACTCGGTATGATATTTATTATTCAGTAAAAGGTAAAACTCTTCCTGCTTATGGAAACTCTTTAGCAGGAGGTCGTAATTATGGCAGTATTGACATTGCTGGGAAAATTGCTCCACCTCAACCAGTTGCCCCTTTACCGAATATTGTAACTACCCCTATAGTAAATCCAGAAACAGAGCCTGCCCAGGAAAACCATGTGATGGAAACTGCATCTACTGAGCCAGAAATTCAGACAACGCCAAAGAAACCAGATATTTCAGCTTCAGCAGAAAAATTACAAGAGCAGAATAGCTCTGATAGTATTATTTCACAACAAAGACCGGGACATTCTACGACAATTCTTATTCCTGTACCAGCTCCAGAAACTCAAAACTCTAGGGGGAATTCCTATCAGACAACAAGTCGTCCAGGAAATTTACAAAGGCTACTACAAACTAATCCTAATTATCAGAATACAAGAGCTATTGAAATACCAGTATCGCCACCACAGTCAGGGAGCAGAAGTTTAGAAAGATGGCGCAATTTACCTCCAAGTAACACTACCCCCAGTTTTGAACCCACTACCCCAGTTACATCTCCTGGTTTACTATCTGTACCAAGCACAAATATTCCCCTTGGTCGCGGTGGTTATGTGCCTCCCGGTATTGGCAGAAATCAAAATTCTAATCCTAACCCTTTGCCTAGACTCTTACGTCGTAATTCTCAAAGTCGCGCTGCTACCTTGGGTTTACGTTATCGAGTGGTTGTCAATGTCAATAATGTCACTCAGATTTATAAGTTGCGATCGCTTGTACCAGATGCTTTTTCAACTAATATTAATGGTAATTCAGTCATGCAGGCTGGAGCTTTTCGTAGTCGTCTTGAGGCAGATCAACTACTAAAAGTTTTACGGAATAATGGTCTGAATGCCAAAGTTATACTTATTAATTAACTGATTCAGAAATTAAACAATTTTTTTTTCAAAAAAAAATATTAGTAAATAAATATTTAGTAGAAAAAATTTTCCGAATAATAGACACAATTTGGCAAAGTACGACTACAATGGACGTGCTTGTAATAAATTTTTAAGAGGTCTACGATATGGTAACATCTTCTTCTCCTGGCAATACCTCTGTCTTCATCATGCCTTCGAGACAAGATTATACCCAATTTACTATGGCCAAAAAAGTTCAATCAAACCAGATTAGAACAAAATTGGACATACAATTATTAGCTCTAAATGTTTTAACAGGAGTTAATTCAGACAGCATCTTGCGAGTAGCGAGTAAATTGAATATACCTCCGAAGTTAGCTGATGAACTAACTTTAGTGGTAAATGAAAAACGGGGAACCTCGGCAAACCAAACTCTGAAGATAGAGGAAGCAAAATCTTTCATCTTAATAGTATGTCACTTGGCAAAACAAAACCAAGCGTTAATTCGTCGTGCAGTAGCATTAATGGAACAGGTGGCTGCTCAAAATACTAAACCTCAATCAGTTACTTTATTAAGGGAATACCTTGAGAAATTTGAAAAAGCATATAAACAATATCAAATATACTCTGAAAATACTTCCCACGATAATCCAGAAAAATTAGGTCTAAAGTTATTAGTGGATTTGTTATTTTATAGCGCTCCTCAAGGTTACAGTCGTCTTTGGTCAAGTCTGAAATTTTAGATATAGCAGGGAACAGGGAATAGGCAACAGGGAACAGTGGGAAAAAAATTGCTAAGTTTAAGATTCATCATTAGCATAAGTCCTAACCGTTCTGGCTATTGCTATATCGAAATCATACTAAAATTTTAGTATCAAGCAAAGCCCTTGAGAAAAATTCAAAACACTGATTTAACAAAAAACTCAAATATTCATTGATTGATTGAAAAAGTTTTAAGCATGATAGAGAATTAAGCATGATTAAATCAACGGTAAACTTCACAGAGTTTAAACTGTTTCATACCTTAATTCTCTTTTGATTTTTTTCAGATAAAATTTATCCCTGTATACTAAAATTAAAAAAATTATATGATAATATCTTAACCTCTTGGCTATTTACTACTCTATGTAACTCAACTATAATTAAATTGGTATGAGGAAATTACTGTTAAAGCTATAGATTAAGATAATTTTATCTTTTCTCTGGCGAGTTTAATACACCACCTTACCGAATAATTAATAATTAATAATTAATAATTACATAATTCTGGTTTAAAGCCTCCCCTTTTAAGGGGAAAAAAGCGGTCGTTTGCTTTGCAACGCTGGCGCGAAAAGCGGAGCTTCCCGTAGGGTGAGATGGCGAGGGGACTTCGCCATATCCAATCGACCAAGAGAAGAAATAATATTTCCTTATATTCAATTCCGTAGCGGTTTTAACCTTCTTGTAATTATCAATTATCCATTATCAATTATCAATTAATGAACAATGTCTTCACGAAGTTATACTCCCCCAACTTGTACGCTAAAATTTACAGCTAGAGGTTTAGCGGCCTTAAAATGGATCGGTATTCCCAGAAAACAACGCTTTAGCCTGAGTTTTGACGACCCCAGGGTATCAGAAAAAGACCATATTACACTGAAGGGCGGTCGCAGTGAATTAGACACTCTCCACAAAGTTGTGACCAGCTATGTACAAGAATTTCTCAGTAAATCTCCTGAATTACCTGTAGAGAATGAAAAGAAAGGAGAAGAAAACAATAGCACTGCAACAGAGTCAAACTCACAAACAAAAATTCAGGATGAGACCGCCGAAATTGCTGATGCCAAACCTTTCATACCTAATTCCCCACCCCCAATAAACGGTAAAAGTATTTATCTACAACCACGAGACTTATTAAACCACGATCTATTTTTGGGGTCTCTAGCAACTAAAGAGTCAGGAAATTTTATTACCATGAGTATGCTGCAACTATTTGACCTGGCGATCGCTCTAGATGAATGTGAAACAGATATACGGACATTGCCTCAGTTTAAGTCTGACGGTGAAGTTAAACCTCTTCCTGAATGGTTGCAGACTGCAATACTAATTCTCATCAGCGCTGGTCTAACAGCAAGCGCCATTAAATTATATGACCGCTATGCAATTAGTCGTAAACAACAAAATGAACCTAATATTATTGCTTCTCCACCAAGTACTAATACACCCCCTCCAGCACCAACAAATTTAGCAACGCCAACACCAACACCAACAGTAACTCTATCACCACTACCAACACCACCAACAAATCTACCAACACCAACAATTACTAGACCATCTCCAATTCCCACACCATCTCCTCTGTTTCCTAGACAAAACCCTGCGCCACCTGCTCCTAATAACTTGCCACCACCTCTCAATGATTTTTCTCGTCCTCCTCAAAATCAGGGAAATGGTACAACAGTAGTTATTCCAGCAGCACCAACAATACTGCCACCAGTTCCTTTAGCACCACCAACTACACCGCCTCCAATTCCTCCACCTGCAATACCTAACTATGGCGTGTCAGTACAACCAAGACCTCCTGTGCAACCACCCCCAAATTTGCAAATACCACCTGCACCAAACCGACCTCTACCACCAGCACTTAATAGAGGGGGTGGGGTAAGACCTTATTTAGATGTGAGTCGTATTCCGGTTAATGTTCCTAGAGCAATTGATTTACCGACCTTGGAAGATGTAGATCCAGTTGCTTTGCGCGATCGCGAATCTGTGGTTGAACCTAGTGAAAATGCTGATAGGAAGCCGAAAGATACATTATTCGATAAAATTCCCCAAGTTGCAGAGGTAAGAGAATATTTTGAAAAAAGTTGGGAACCGCCATCAGATTTAGATAGGAATTTGCAGTATAGTTTGTTATTAAATGGTGATGGTTCGGTGAAAAAGGTAACTCCAATTGGTCTAGCATCAGTTGAGTTTTATGGCAATACAGAGATGCCTTTAGAAGATCAAGCTTTTGTCTCTAATATTGAGGGTGACAAGACTGCTAAAATTCGATTGGTTTTGAGACCAGATGGTCAAGTTCAGACTTTTTTAGAGTC
>NZ_CEZPJD010000146.1:0-12925 GCF_983059655.1 Okeania sp. | reverse complement strand
GGGAACACCGGAGCTGGGAACACCGGAGCTGGGAACACCGGAGCTGGGAACAGATAAGAATAATTGATAATTTATGGATAAGAATTGATTTTATTTTTAATTTTTGGAGATGTCTAATAACTATTTAACCAGATTTGATATCAGGTACATCTATAGCAGGCAAGATACTATTGCGGGCAAGATGTCCTGTCCGTACTGTAGAAATTCCCTTGTTAATATATGTACTTCTATATACGAAAGAACTTTGTAGTGCAGAATGGCGGAAATAACTGACCAGTTACAAAATCCTAAAACAATTACAAATCAAAAATAATTGACTATCAGATGTGTGTCTTACGCTCTGGAGGCGATGTGTGCATAACCATTTCATTTCCGCACTTTAAAAAAACCTCGCCAATTAGTAATCGCTTTTAAATGCATGACTGTTAACTTCCGCGTAGTGGCAGTAGTCTATTGATAATAAATTGCGCTGTAAAACTGTCAAATCGTTGAATGGACTCACTACTCTTCAATTGCCCCTTTTTAATACTTCGATAACTAATATGTATCTTAACTTCTGAAAAGATGACATATGAGAAACTCATAGTTCAAAAAAATTCTCATGCGACGATCGCTCCTACAATTCATATCATAAGTATTAATTTAATTGGATTTGTTTTGAGGTCTAAGAGCTTAAGATTTCTGAAATATTTATTGATTTTTTAATTTTTTAATTACTAATTATAGCAAAGCTTTTATAATTTGTAAATATATGTAAAGTAACGATCAAAAATATCGATCACATAGTAAATCTACTTAGATTTATATAGTGTAGAATGATTTATATATGATGATAAATATCAATCAACTATAAACTATGGTGCATTTTTAGCTACTTATTTTAAGATTATTACTCAATTAATTGGTTGAATCATATTAATTTACTAATCGAAATAACACTGTTTTACTGTTTAGATATTTATTATAATTATTTAATTTATTCTATGAACCAAAATAGAAAAATACTGAATTTTAATACAAACAATACAATGAAATATTGTAGAAATGTGTGAAATAATGATTTTATGTTCAAATATTAAGTATTGTAATATAATATAATTAACAGAAAGAAACATTAAAATTATTTTATTGTATTGTCATTTTCTTTAGAAAAAAAAACTAATCTATAAAGTCAAGCAGATGGCCACAAGTGATGTTTTCAAATATTCACAACTCGATCGCTATTCGAGTTTTCATATTGAACCTTTAAGATTCATGTCTGCAAACAACAAAATCATCAAATTAGCACAAGAAATAGACATCCTTAGTCAAAAAATGGCAACCGGCAACCTATTATTAAGTAGCCATGCTAAAGAAGGAAAACTTTATATATTTTATGGTAGATTACTCTATACTACTGGTAACCTTCATAGAGTGAGACGTTGGCAACGAGCGATAAGGTTGCACTGTCCTGAATGGAAGCCCATAACTTCACAACTATCAGATAGAGAAAAACCTTGGGAATATCTTCTACTATATGATGGAATAACAAGAAATAAAATTACTCTTTATCAGGCTAAAAAAGTAATTCGTACTGTCACCTTAGAAGTGTTATTTTCCTTGAGTCTTTACGCAGACTTAACACGTCAGTGGGAGCCAAGTCCAGATAATAAATCAGAATTATCTTTAGGTTTAGCTCTATGCTATAGAGAACTAGAAGAAATTTTTAGTAGAATTGCTAAAATGCAAAAGTTATGGCAAAAAGCAGGTTTTGATAGTCTTAACCCCAATCTTGTTCCTGTAATGAACAAACCTATCAAACCAGAAGCTCTATCTGGTTGGGGTAAATACTTACAGGGCAACCTAACTCTATGGGATATTGCCTATAAACTACGAAAATCAGTATTAGCTGTAACTAAAACTTTAATTCCTTTAGTCAAAAAAGGATTACTTCAATTAAAAACAGTACCAGACTTACCAATATCACCGATAGAATCATCTTTAACAACAGCTAACCCTCAGGATAATGTAGACAAAACTACATCACAAAAACAACCATTAATTGTTTGTATTGATGATAGCCCGGTAGTTGCTGAAACATTAAAGAAAATTGTACAACCGGCAGGTTACAGATTTATCAGTATACAAGATCCAATTAGAGGATTTGTAAAAATAGCCGAACATAAACCAGATTTAATTTTTCTTGACCTAGAAATGCCTCATGCTAACGGTTATACTGTCTATCAATTCTTACGCAAAGCACCAGCCTTTGAAAAGATACCAGTGATCATTTTTACCAGTCGAAATAATTTGATAGACCGGAGTCGGGCTAAATTAATAGGAGCAGCTGACTTTTTGAGTAAGCCTCCTAAACCGGAAGAAGTCTTAAGAATGATCCAAAAACATTTGCTTAATACTTAAAATTAAAGTAGCAAATAAAAAATTTATTAATAGAATCAATTTTTGGACAAATATTAAATAAAAAGTAGTAAAGTTATGAAAGCAAGTATATTAATAGTAGAAGATAGCCCAACTGAAGCTAGTATTTTGACTGAATGTCTGCAAAAGTCAGGATTTGATGTATTGAGTGTAACCACAGCAGAAGCAGCTAAAGCTTTGCTGAATCAAAAAACTTTTGACGCAATTTTAACAGACGTGGTATTACCTGGTCAAAGTGGTTATGGACTTTGTAGGGAACTAAAAAGTCAAGAAAATACAGCTCATATACCAATTATTATTTGTTCTAGTAAATCAGGTAAAATAGACCAAAAATGGGGCATGAAGCAAGGTGCATCTGCTTATGTTACAAAACCAATTAATCAAGAAGAAGTTGTAGCAACATTAAGACGATTAGTTGTGTAACAAAAATAAATTTTTATGACTAAAGTATTCACTTAAAGTCAATGCAAAAACAACAATTATTCCGTAGCACACAATATTTATGTATAGAAGTTAATCAGACCTTACAAACTATACTATCTACTGATGACTTAGATGAAGTTATCACTTTAGACTACCAAAAAATCTTACAAATACCAGGTATGCCAACTGTAGTTGCAGGAGTTTTTCAGTGGCATGGCGAGATTATGTGGTTGATTGATATTGCTTATTTGATGGGATTTAATCCTTTGCTATCTACTGGATACTATCAGGAAAAATTTAGGGTAGTAAAAGTAAAATATAAAGGTAAGTATCTAGGTATTTTAGTACAAAAAGTGGGTGAGTTGATAAATGTTGAGACTAAAAATATTACCCTGGTGAAACAAAAAAAAGTTAATTCTCATGTAGAAAAATTTATCAAGGGAACTTGTACAAACTCAGCTAGAGAAAAAATGATGATTGTAGATATTGAAAAAATTATTCAATATTTAGAAACAAAAGAGAAATAACAATCAAGTAAAAAAATCAACAACAGCCATTAAAAATAAATTAGTAATTCTGGATAATTAATACCACTAAAATTATGACACAGACAAATTTTAGAAAAACCAATCAATCAGACAATAGAACGCCAAATTCAAGCCAAAGTTACTACAAAAAAACTGAACAAGAAACTATACAGACTCCAGCAAATAATGAATCATTAGCAATCGTGCCAGTAGAAGTGTGGCAGCCAGATACTAATCAAAAATCATTAGGAATCAGAGCAAAAACTAATGCTTTAGCAGAAGATTTAGCTGCATTACGGTCTAACATAGATGTCAGGATTAATCAACTTCAATCATTAATAGAAACAGAAGGAGCTGCCGCCGAACGAGCAGAATTATTAAACGAAATTACTTCCCATATCCGGGAATCTCTCAATTTAAAAGACATCTTTAAAACAGTAGTAGAAGATGCTAGGGCAGCCCTACAAACAGATAGAGTAGTAGTTTATCAATTTGACAAAAACTGGAAAGGTACGGTTATTGCAGAATCAGTGGATAGCAATTGGCCAAGAGCTTTGGGGGCAGAAATAGCCGACCCCTGCTTTGCAGACCGTTATGTAGAGTTTTATCAAAAAGGCCGGGTAAAAGCAACAACTGATATTTACGAAGCAGGATTAACAGAATGTCACATTAGCCAACTAGAACCCTTCGCTGTGAGAGCTAACTTAGTTGCTCCCATTGTTGCCAACGGAAAACTATTAGGCTTATTAATTGCCCATCATTGCTCTGAAGCACGACAATGGATAGAATCAGAAATCGAATTTTTTCAGCAACTAGCCATTCAGCTGGGCTATGCTGTAGACCAAGCTTTACTATTAACAAAACAGAAAGCAGCTACCCAACAAGCCCAAAAACTTAATTATATAAATGTCCAGATTCGTAAATCTCCAAATATTCAAGACATTCTCACTATTTCAGTTGAAGAAACTCGCGAAGCTCTTGGTTGTGACAGAGTAGTAGTATACGAATTTGATAGCCAGTGGAAAGGCAAAGTTATTGCAGAATCAGTAGATAGCAATTGGCCACAAGCTCTAGGGGCAGAAATAGCCGATCCTTGCTTTGCCGATCGCTACGTTCAAGCCTATCAAAGGGGGCGGGTTAAAGCCACAGAAAATATATACGAAGCTGGGCTAACAGAGTGCCATATTAATCAACTAAAGCCCTTTGAAGTAAAAGCTAACTTAGTTGCTCCCGTAGTGGTAGAACAAAAACTCATAGGTCTATTAATTGGCCATCAATGCACAGGGCCTAGAGCTTGGACAGAATTAGAGATTGACTTAATTCGCAAGGTGGCTGTTCAGGTTGGTTATGCTTTAGAACAGGCATACCTGTTGCAAAAACAACAAGTCGCTGCCAAGCAAGCTCGATTTTTAAACGAGATTGGTATCAAAATCCGGAATTCCCAGAGGAGTGAAGATATTTTTGATACGATCGTAGAAGAAGCTCGTAGCGCATTACAAGCAGATCGCGTCATACTTTATCAATTTGATGCTGACTGGAATGGTACAGTTGTAGCCGAGTCAGTAGATAAAGCTTGGCCTCAAGCCTTTGGTAAAAAAATATCTGAGCCTTGCTTTAAAAAAAATTATCTCAAATCATATCTGCGAGGGCGGGTTAGTACGATAGAGAATATTGATGAGGCAGGGTTAGGGGAGTGTCATGTGGGGCTTTTAGAACCTTTTGCCGTTAAAGCTAACATTGTTGCTCCGATCATCGCCGAACAAAAACTTCATGGCTTGCTGATCGTACATCAATGTTCTGCACCTCGTAGGTGGGAAGAATCAGAAATTGACTTTACTAAACAGTTGGCCACCCAAGTAGGTTTTGCCCTTGACCAAGTAACATTATTGCAACAGCAACAAGCCGCTACAAAACAAGCTATTGCCCTCAACCAAATCAGCTCCGATATTCGTAAATCTCTTAACCCTCAAGACATCTTGAACACTACAGTCGAGGATATGCAAGAAGCTATCCAAGCAGATCGAGTTATGGTCTATGAATTCGATCCTCAGTGGAAAGGTACAGTAGTAGCAGAATCAGTAACAGTTGGATTTCCAGAAGCATTAGGAGCTGAAATTGTAGATCCATGCTTTGCTCAAGGTTATATTAAGCCATATCTGAAAGGAAGAGTTAAACCAACCAATGATATCCGTGAAGCTGGATTAACAGAATGTCATATTAAACAATTAGAACAGTTTAAGATTAAGGCAAATTTAGTAGCTCCCATTATCTCAGATAAAAAGTTATATGGTTTATTGATCGCCCACCAATGTTCTGCTACTCGCAAGTGGGAAGCGTTAGAAATTGACTTAATTAAGCAAGTAGCTATTCAAGTTGGTTACGCACTAGACCAAGCATTTTTGCTAGAGCAACAACAAGAAGCAACTCAACAGGCTCGGTTACTCAGTGAAATTAGTTCCCGCATCCGGGAATCTCTAGAATTGGAGAAAATTTTCCAAACCACTGTAGAAGAATCACTGGTACTGATGAAAGCTGACCGTATTGTTATATATCGTTTCGATGACAACTGGGAAGGTAAAATTATTTCTGAGTCAGTTAAACCTAATTGGTCAAAGATTGCAGAGATGGAAACAGAAGTGCCATGTTTCCCGACTGAGTATGTAGAACCCTATCGTCAAGGTCGAACACAAATCACAGCAGATATTTACAAAGCAAATTTAACCGACTGTCACCGAGAACAGTTGGAAAAATGGCAGGTGAAAGCAAATGTGGTAGTGCCGATTTTGGTTGGTCAAAAGCTTTATGGTTTATTGGGCGCTCATCAATGTTCCGGTACAAGACAATGGCAAGATTCAGAGGTAGAAATTTTCAAACAACTGGCTTTACAAGTGGGGTCTACTCTTGAACAAGCTCTCTTATTAGAACAGGTAATTCAGGCTCGGAAAACAGCAGAAACTATCTCTGAGGAACAACAAAAGGGGAAAGAGTTATTAGAAAATCAGATAGAAACTTTTTTGACAGAAATAGAAAATTCTTTTGATGGAGATTTGACTGTACGAGCTAATGTAACAGTAGGTGTAATGGGCACTGTGGCTGACTTTTTTAATGCCACGATTGAAAACCTACAGCAGTTGGTATTGCAGGTGAAGTCAGCAACAAATATTGTGAGTTCAACAACTGAAGGTAACAATGCTGAAATTGAAAAGTTGTCTGGTGAAGCTCATCGCCAAGCAGAAGCGATCGCTGATGCTCTTGGGCAAATTCAGGTAATGACAAATGCGGTTAAAGCAGTAGCTGCTAATGCTCAACAGGCGGAAGCTAAGGTGCAGCAAGCAAATCAGATTTTGCAAACCAGTGATGCTGCAATGAACCGTAGTGTGGAGGGAATTGTGGTTATTCAGAAAACAGTGGAGGCAACTGCCCGGAAGGTGAAAAATTTAGGGGAAACTTCTAAGAAAATTTCACGGGTGCTGAGTTTGATTAATGATTTGGCAAATCAAACAAATATTTTGGCGTTGAATGCTTCGGTAGAGGCAACCAGGGCAGGGCAAGATGACCAAGGATTTGCTACAGTTGCTAGTGAAGTACGTTCTCTGGCAGAGCAGTCAGCTAGTGCTACTCAAGAAATAGAGCAAATTGTTGAAGAGATGCAATCTGGCACTAGCGAAGTTGTCAAAGCAATGATAGTAGGCCGCAAGCGGGTAATGGTGGGAACTCAGTTAGTGAAAGGAGCGCGACAAACTCTGACCGATCTATTGGAGGTGAGTGGACAGATAAGTGAGTTGGTAGAGGAGATTACTTTGTCTGCGACTACTCAAGTTGATACTTCTAGCCAACTGTCAGAAACAATGCAGGAAATGGCAACGATCGCTAATCAAACTTCTGAACAATCTATGACTGTTGCAGAGTCTTTTTCTAAGTTACTAGAAGTAGCAGGAGATTTAGAAAAGAGTGTGGCAGAGTTTAAAGTCAATTAATAATTAATAATTAATAATTAATAATGGCTTTGTTCCATGAATGTTGCGATGGTAAAGGCACTACATACAGGGTTTTTGTGCGTGACGCTAGCGCTAACGCACCCTACCAATAGCGTTCTCCCCCGCTCCCCTACTCCCCTACTCCCCCACTCCCCTACTCCCTATTCCCTATTTCCTATGATAGAAACTGACGATCGAGCCTACGAATTTTTTGTAGAAGAAGCTACAGAATTACTACAGACTCTTGAAGAAGGATTAATAAATATCTCTCAAGAGCATAAGATTCAAAAACTACATCAACTAATGCGGGCAGCTCACTCAATTAAAGGTGGTGCTGCTTGTATTGGTTTAATAGGAATTCAAAAAATTGCTCACAATTTAGAAAATAGTATTAGAGCGCTTTATCAAGAAAATACTGTTTTTGACCTAGAGTTAGAAAGTTTACTGCTGCAAGCTTTTGACTGCTTGCGATCGCCTACTTTAAAACAAATTGAAACAGGTAACTATGACCAAGAGAATTCTATGGTTAAGGCGAAGCAAGTTTTTGAACAGATAGAGAAGAAACTGGGGCATTCTTTAGAAGAAGCAGCAGAATTTCCCGAAGTGTCTATGGATGAGGGTGATATGACTAAATTTCTGTTTACAGAAGAAATACCCTCTGGTTTGCATCGTTGGGACAATTTATTGGCTGGAAAGAATAGCTCCGACAGTGGTTTATCCATTAAAGAGGAACTGAAGAGACAAGCTGAAGTATTTGCAACTTTAGGGACAATGCTAAATTTGCCTGGGTTTACTTCTATTGCTCAAGCTACTATCAAAGCCTTGGAAGTCAATCCAAAATACATCAAAAAAATTGGTACACTAGCTCTAGCAGATTTTTGGGCAGGGCAAAAAGCAGTATTAGCAGGCGATCGCACTCAAGGTGGAAAGCCAAATGCTACATTAGTCAAACTAACAAAACCACTAAAATCTCGAAAGGTAGAAACAACTACTAAGAGAAAACAAGTTAATCAATCAACTAAACCAGTAAAAGCTGTTGTCCCTAAAACATCTGAGGTTGCAGTAGAAACAGAAATAAACAGCGCTCATCAGAGTAAAAATCATGTCAAAACATCTAATGTTGAAATTACATCAGTAAATATTTCTCAAAAACAAGTTTCTGCACCGGGAGTTGCTAATCAAAAGAAACAAATTCAGCAAAAGCAAATTACTTCTACATCCTCGTCTTCTCTAGGTATCAGAATAGATATCAAGCATCTGGAAATTCTCAATAATTTGCTGGGAGAATTAGCCACTCAAGATAATAGTTTTATTCTCCAAAATCAACAATCTCAAGCTGCAATAGGAACTTTAGAAAAAGGGTGGCAAAAATTTAATCAGTTAATGATGAAACTGCAAGATATTAATGCTTTTCCAGAGCAACTAAATCAATCGCCTAATTCTCAGAAAGATCGACTAGCATATCTAGTAAATATACTACCAAATCTATTAGAAGAAATTGCTCAAATAGGCGAAGCTGTTAGTGATATTAAACTACTACATCAGCAAAGCCAACAAGTTGTAAAAAAAAGACAACAAACCTTACAACAAATACAAAATAATATCACAAAAACTCGAATGTTACCTGTGGAATCATTATTGAATCGATTTCCTAGAATGATTAGAGATTTATCAGTGCAAAAGCAAAAACAGGTCAAACTCGAATTAGTGGGGATGAATACTCTAATTGATAAAGCAGTTTTAGAGAAATTGTACGATCCTATAGTTCATATAGTTAGAAATGCTTTCGATCATGGTATCGAGCCCCCAGAAATCAGACAAAGTAATGGTAAATTAAAAGCAGGAAAAATCACTATTAAGTCCTATTATCAAGGGAATTATACTTATATCGAAATTCGAGATGATGGTCGGGGTATAGATGTTAATAAAATCAGACATCTAGCTATAGAAAAGAAAATTTATTCTGCCACTGAAGCTGCTAAATTATCCACTAAACAAGTATACAAATTATTATTTTATCCTGATTTTTCAACTACAAAAAAAGTGAGTGATATCTCAGGAAGAGGCATGGGATTAGACTCAGTTTACAGTCAAATAGAATCATTGAAAGGAAGTATTACTATTCAATCCCAACTTGGTAAAGGAACAAAATTTATTCTGAGATTACCATGGACTTTAACAATTACAAAATTATTGGTTTTTCGCTTGGAGGGAAATTTATTTGCAATTCCTTTAGATATTTTAGCAGCCATAATATATGTTGATCCTAGTGAAATTAAAGTCGAGCGCAGGGAAAAAGTATATTATTGGAAAGGCAAAAAGGTATCTATAGCACCATCAATTTTATTTAATTGTAACTATCCCATAGCCCCAGGAATTATTCAACAAGAACCTATTGAATCTTCTTGGAAAAATTCTTATACAAAAAACTCTCAAGGGAAAGTAATGTTGCTATTAATATCTGAAGATTCTGATACAATTGCTATCAAAATTGAGCAAATATTAATGGAGCAAAATTTAACTATTAAACCTTTTAGCAATATTTTAACAGCAGCATCATATTTATATGGTTGTGCAATTTTAGGAGATGGGAGCTTAGTACCAGTTATTGATGGGATTCAATTATTAGAAAAAACATTACAAACAGAACAATTTAATACTAAAAAATCGCCCAAAAATACATCTAAATTTCAACAGTATCCTATTTCTAAATTACCAACTGTTTTAGTAATTGATGATTCTCTAACTACTCGCCAAGCTATTTCCAATACTTTACAAAAAACAGGGTATGATGTTATGCAAGCTAAAGATGGATGGCAAGGGTTAGTACAACTACAGCAACATACTCAGATTCAAGCTGTTATTTGTGATGTAGAAATGCCAGAAATGAATGGTTTTGAATTCCTCAGCCGTTGTCGTAAACAATATTCTATGGCAGAAATGCCTGTATTAATGCTAACATCTCGTAGTAGTCAGCCCTATCGTATATTAGCTAGGCAATTAGGTGCAAATAACTATTTAACTAAGCCTTATTTAGACCAAGAACTAATCAATAGTTTACAAAACTGCTTACAGGTTTAATTAGGGCTTGTTCAAAAATTAATAATTAATAATTAATAATTAACAATTACCTATCCTTGAAAAAGAAGAGGATTGACTCAAAGGAAAATTTTTCTTTATTATCCCCTGAAAAGGGGAGGCTTTAAACCACAATTTTTCGGTAAGTGAGTAAGGGAGTAGGGGAGCGGGGAAATGGAGAATAGAATTTAATTAGGAGCTAAGGTTTTCTGATTTTTGATCTTTGTTCTGTATGTTGTATACAAATTGTACAGATTTGCTTGACTAAAACAATAGAAAATACAATACAATACGACTAAAAATTATAGTTAATCTTGAAAAGCTTTCTATAACTTTATTGTCAATGTAAAGTCATTAATTTTACCAAAATGTTACAAGAATCTTCCGAAACGCCTTTACTAGATATTAGTGTCGAAGAACTAGCAGAGCGCTTAAAGGATGGTATTCCTGAAAATTTACAATTAGTTGATGTTCGGGAAGATCCAGAAGTAGAAATAGCTTCTATTAAAGGTTTTCAAGTTTTATCTTTAAGTAAATTTTCTGAATGGTCAGACCAGATTAATGTCCATTTAGACTATGAAAAAGAAACTTTAGTCTTGTGCCATCATGGCATACGTTCAGCCCAAATGTGTCAATGGCTGAAGAGTCAGGGTTTTACAAATGTAAAAAATATTGTTGGTGGTATTGATGCTTACTCAATCTTAGTAGATCGAAGTATACCTCGCTATTAGTTCAGAATTAAGAACTTTACAGCATGGGATAAAATTATTGACATTCTCCCGATGTTGCGCTTTCGCTACAACGCGGGATTTTTTTAACATCGCTGATATGGTCTTTCTGCTTCCAAAGTACTTGCCCCTAAGACTGAACCTTTTTTCGGTCTTACGGTCGTCCACAGACTGACACTTCTAGCCCACCAACCTTATTTTTTTGCAATTAGCATATTATATCAAATCCGCCTAATTGCACATAGATCCAATAACGTCATAATTAGGATTTTAAGCTATTAGACATCTCCAATAATAAAAAATAAAATCAATTATCCTACATAAATTATCAATTCTTTCCCCTCCACGGTCGGGGTTAGGGGTGGGTTCCCTACTCCCTACTCCCGACTGGAGATGTCTATTGATTGTGAGGTTATTTAACCGGATTTGATATTATTTTAAGAACCGCAATATTGATTGGTTTTCACCGACTACGCTCCCCTTCCGGAGAGTGCGGGTCTCCAACCAAATGTTGAGATAATAATGAACTATAAGTTATATAAAGAAAAGTAAATTTTGTGTTATGATTAACTATTATCATACTTTTTGTTATTTGGTAGTTCACCTAATACACTCTCTCTACGTCCATGTCACTGCAAGTTAATCTTAGCAACCGTCATCAACATATACTATGGGCAACAGTTCGTCATTATATTGCAACGGCAGAACCAGTTGGCTCCAAATCCTTAGCAGAAGAGTACAATCTCAGTGTTAGTCCAGCGACAATTCGTAATGGGATGAGCTTTCTGGAAAAAATAGGACTTTTATATCAACCTCATACTTCTGCTGGAAGAATTCCTTCAGACTCAGGCTACCGAATATACGTTGACCAATTGATGAAACCCTCAGAAAATCTGGCTTTTGAAGTAGAAGAACTTTTACAAAAACAATTGAATTTGCCAGAAAGTCGTCTAGAGGCCCTACTTCAAGGTTCGGCTCAAATTTTGGCTACTCTAAGTGGTTATATTACCCTAATTACAATGCCTCAAGCTGCCACTGCTAAGTTACGACATCTACAACTGGTACAGGTGGAAGCAGAAAAAATCATGTTGATTGTAGTGACAAATACTTATGAAACTCAGTCTCTCGTGATGGACTTGAGAGCTATAAATCAGAAAAATTTACCAGATAATTCTGTACTGCCTGACCCAGAAGATATTGATAGAGAATTACAAATATTATCAAATTTTTTGAATGGTCAACTACGAGGACGATCGATAGGAGAATTATCTTCATTAGATTGGACAGAGCTAGACCGGGAGTTTGAGAAATATGCTGAGTCAATCAAAAATCTGTTGGAAAATTTAGCTCTGCGTTGTCAGACACCAGAGTATACTAGGATTCTGATTAGTGGTATAGCAGAAGTATTGCGTTTACCAGAATTTTCTAAACTGCAACAAGTTCAAACTATTATTCAACTATTAGAAGAAGAACAGGAACAGTTGTGGCCTTTAATATTTGAAGCCCCTAGTACAGATAAGCAGGTGACAGTCCGAATAGGTTCGGAAAATCCTCTAGAACCCATCCAAGGTTGTGCCCTGATTTCTGCAACTTATGGGAATGGGACAACTCCTCTGGGAAGTGTAGGAGTTTTGGGGCCAACTAGAATGGTTTATGAGAATGCGATCGCTATAGTTAAATCTACAGCAGATTTTCTCTCAGAAGCTATTGGAGGAAGTTAGAAGTCAAAAGTCAAAAGTCAAAAGTTAGAAGTGAGAAGTAGGGAGTCAGGAGT
>NZ_CEZPJD010000145.1:0-13011 GCF_983059655.1 Okeania sp. | reverse complement strand
TTCATTATTCATTATTCATTATTCATTATTCATTATTCATTATTCATTATTCATTGTTGAAGCAGCATTCCGCAGGAAATACTTACATCTATTGTTTAGTAATTTTTAGAGTTCTTAATAGTTGATTAAATTTATTGGTTACAGCTGCCATTGAATATCGACTAGATATAGTTTGTAGTGAATTTTTAGAAATTTCTGACCATAAATTATTGTCTAAATACAAATTAGCAACTTGTTGAGCAAAGTTTTCTGGATTATCTCCAATTAAAACATCATAACCATTTTTAATTCCCATTCCTTCTGCGGCTATAGGAGTTGCTACTACTGGCAAACCATAGCTAAAACTTGTCAGAATTTTCCCTTTAATTCCTGCTCCATATCTTAAGGGAGCTACTGACATTTTACAGTTATTAAAGTATTCTGAAATATCAGGTACATGACCAGTAATTATTACGTCATCAGATGATAATTTCAAAATTTCTTCAGGTGCTTTACTACCGATAATAAAAATTTTAATATCATCAATTTTTTGCTTAACTAAAGGAAACACTTCTTTTACAAAATAAAGTGCTGCATCTACATTTGGTGGGTGTTGAAATCCTCCAATAAATAAGATATTTTTTCTGTCTGTAAATCCTTTTTCTGCACCATATATATCTCTGGGCATGTGGAAAAATTCTATATTTTTTAAGTGGGGATTTTCCTTTTCTAACATTTGTTTTTCCATCATGCTGACCACTAATGTGCAGTCTGCTTTTGCCATTAATGCTAATTCTCTTTCTTTTGTCTCGATTGCTTTTTTATATAGTTTTGGACTATCTTTGAGTTTAGCTTCTCTTTTCTCTCGGAGGTAATGTAAATCAACTGTGTCATATATTATTGTTGCTTGTGGTGCAAACTTTTTCACACTATCTATATATTTTTCTGTAAATTCTAATCTAGCTAAATATACCACATCATATTGACTACCATAGGTCTCTAAATGAGATATGATTGAAGTTACATAAGAGCAATATAAACATTCAACTCCTAACCTTTGTAAATCTTCTGTATACTTTTCAAGATAAAGTAAATTATTCGGTGCAAAAGTTACTTTATAATCCAGAGATTGAAAAATTTTAATTAAATTAAAAGCTGTTACTGAACCTGAGTCTTGGTCTGGCGTTAACATACAAGCATCTATCATTAATAATCGTTTCTGCACGGGTCTTTCCCGTTCAAAATGAGGCTCAACTCCATTAGGTCGATGGAATTTTAAAACATTTTTCCATTTGTTCATAAACTTTTGATGATTAACTACCTGATATTTTTTGACTCCTTTATTAACATCTGTTCCTGAAGATATTCCTTCAAAATGAACAATTTTAGCTAGGGGTTGGTACAAGACTTTATATCCAGCTTTTCTAACTTCAAATCCTAGATCAGTATCTTCATAATATGCAGGTTTATAACGAGTATCAAAACCTCCTATTTGTCTCCATAATTTAGTAGGAATCATAATTCCTGCTCCAGAACAATAATCTACTTCTCGTAAATAACAATATTCTGGTTTATTGGGATGGTCTAATCTGCCATAATTCCAAGCTGAACCATCTTGCCAAATAATTCCTCCTGCTTCTTGAAGTTTGCCATTGGGATATAAAAATTTAGCTCCTACTAACCCAGCATCTGGTATTTGTTTGAATGTTTCTAACATTTCCTGGAAACAGTTAGGCATGACAACAGTATCATTATTTAAGAATATTAAATATTCACCTTTTGCCATTTCTGCACCTCGGTTACAAGAACCGATAAAACCTAAATTTTGTTCATTAAAAACCGATTTAATTCCAGATACTTGCCTTAATACTTCTTGAGTATTATCCTTGGAATGGTCATCCATAATAATTACTTCAAACGGTAAAGACTCGTCTAAAGTTTCTGCCAGGGACCTTAAACAATTGTAGGTATGTAAAATTTGGTTATAAACAGGAATAATTATGGAAATAATTGGTCTGTCACTAGTATTTAAAGTTAGCGATCGTGGTTCTAACAAACGCAAATCTTCTACAACTTCCAGGGGATAGGTAAATTCTCGATTTTTCATGGCTATAGTGTTTTGTAATTGCCAGGAAATTAAGTCATTATCTTGATTGTTATTAAGTGCTTCTTGATAAAAGAAAATTGCTTCTTTTAACTTCCCTTGTTTTACACAAGAATTGCCTAATTCCATTAAATCAAACTGTGTAGATTTATCTTGATTAGTTGACTGAGCTTGTAATCCCATTTGATAGAAAATCATTGCTTCATCTAATTCATTTTGTCTGACTAATGTCTGGCATAACTGTAAATATAGTTCTGGATCGTTAGGTTTAATTTCTAAAGCTTTATGATACAGTTCTATGTCATCTGGATTCTGTTTTATTGCCTGTTGATATGAATTAACTGCTTCTTTTGCATGAATTTGCATCTGTTGTTGTAAAGCATCTCCTAATTTTTTGTATGCTTTTGGTAAATCTGGCTGTAGTTTAATTGCATTACGATAAGTAGCGATCGCTTCGTGAAAATTTCCTATTTTTACTAATATTTCTGCTAAATTGAAATGAGACCAAGGGAATTCTGAGTTTAATTTTATAGCATGGCTATAAGCTGAAATTGCTTCTGACCATTTTTCTTGTGTGACTAAAACATCCCCCAAATTGTGATGAGACCAACAAAAATCTGGCTTTAATTCTATGGATTTATGATAAGCAGTAACTGCTGCTGATAACTCTCCCTTTTCTTGCAATAAATTACCTAGTTTATGATGTAATTCCCATAAATCAGGATTAATTTCAATTGCTTTTCTATAAGCCTTAATTGCCTCTTCTTTCTCTCCTTTTTCTACTAAATTATCGCCAATAATATGATAATCATCTGCCAACTTTGAGTTGACTATAACTGCATTACGATAAGTAGCGATATCTGAATTTTTCTCCTCTTGTGTAGCTATTTTCTCTAACGGAATATCAGCTATTTTTAAATTTTTACTAGGTTCTATTTGCTGTTGAGTATCAATTGTTTTTTCCTGAAGCTGATTTTCTGCATTTTTCAAAGACTGTCTTGCTTCTTTCCAGTCAGGAGCTAATTTAATTGCCCTACGATAAGCAGCACTTGCTTCTTTCCATTCACTCTTTTTTGCGAAAACTTTTCCTAAACTAAAAAAATATTTTGCCTGCTTAAAATTGGTTTGTTGTTGTTGTGTAGGTAGGGAAGTTTTTGTGGGAGTTTTTGATATCATCTTATTATTTATTGGTCGGTTAAGGTGGATAGTAAGTTCAATAGTTATAGCAATGAGCGCTGGTATATTTACAAATTGCAGGAGAGGCCAAATAGCTAAAAGTCTTATATTATTCCTGACGGAATGCTACGCAAACAGCAATTTATTCCCCCTGTTGCCTGTTGCCTGCGCACAGCACTATAATTGCGAAGTTTTTCTCCGCTTCAAGCACCCTTATATCTTCAAAAATTTATCTATTAATCAATTACTATTCAATCCATAATAAATCCTGGCAAAATATTTATTTCTGTATAGTCTCTGGAAATTTTGAAAATTTCTACACCCTACTCTGGTCAATAAATCTCTAATACCAAATCCGGTTTTCAAAAGTCCGTTATTCAAATTCTTCTCTAACCCTTCTGCCCTCTGCCTTACCTTCATAATAACGGTTCTTTCTAAACTGGATTTAGTATAATTGTCGCTTTTGGCTATTAATTAACTAGGCTGATTTTGTACTGATTTTTAATCTATTATTGGCTCTTACTATAAAACACTAACTTTACAGTGAAATCCGGAAATAAGTTATTAAGAAGGAAATTAAATAATCGAACAAATTGAGAATAGTTAAAAAGCATTATATTTTTTAAGTAGGGAAAAGGGAGCGGACGACAAAGAAAAAAAATCCCTATAAATAAATTCTAGGGAGTTGAAAATGATTTTATTATTCTTGAATAAATTAATAATTTTTTGATTACCAAATTAATGAGGTTAGCTTTAATATATCTATTTTCTTTTTTCCATTTGTTCCATATTTTTACTCCTTGTCTCAATATCTCTAATTTACAGCGCTTTTCAAATTAAAGTTTACTGAACAATGTAGATCTGCATAGTAATTAGGATATATAATTGCTTGAGATGAGCTTCTATTGGCAGTAGAAACTAACCTCATAACAACTCTATTGAATCATTGAAGATTCTCTTGAGTTATTTAGATCTAAATCTTTTTTCAAATTCCACTTGTCCTTGGTAGTTGCTAGATTCTACTTGTGGCAGAACAAAGTTGGTGCAATCTGTAACAACAGGTAAGAAGAAACTAAAGAAATAACTAAATCTTCAACCAGTCTTTTTAATAGGCTGGTTATTTTTTGAGATTGTTTTTTACACATTGAAATCAAACCTCCTTATTTGCTTCTTTAATAACTATCTCTATTTAATAGAGAATAAATCCTGGTCATTTCAGTTATCAGTTATCAGTAAAATATTTATTTCTGTATAGTCTCTGGGAATTTTGAAAATTTCTACACCCTACTCTGGTTAATAAATCTCTAATTATCGCTTTTTGCTGTTAATTAACTAGGATAGTTTTGCTCAATTTGTAATATATTATTGGCTCTTAATTTCACTATAAAATCCCACAATAAATGCTTAAGAAGGAAATGAGATAATCAAATAAATTGAAGATAGTTGAAAAGGATTATCTTTTTTAAGATGGGAAAAGGGAGCGGACAATAGAGAAAATAAAAATCCCTTAAAATAAATTCAAGGGATTTGAAAATGATTTTATTATTCTTGAATAAATCAATAACTTTTTTTCTTTCTTCCTTCTTCCTTCTTCAACTCTTACCAAATCAATGTTAAATCCAGAATAAATCCTGGTAAAACATTTTCTCCTGATACTGTCTGAGGATTTTCCAATATTTCTACATCCTGCTCTGGTCGATAAATCTCTAATTGTCGTTTTTTTCGATTAATCAACCACCCTAATTTTGCCCCATTTTCTACATATTCTCTCATCTTAGCTCTAGTTTTTTCTAAAGTATCGCTAGGAGACATTAGTTCTACTACAAAATCTGGGCATAAAGGTAGAAATTTATCTTGTTCTTCTAATGTTAAAGCATCCCATTTTTCTCTACTTACCCAAGAAGCATTAGGGGCACGTTGCGAACCATTTGGAAGTCGAAAAGCACAATTAGAATCAAACACTTCCCCCAGATTATTTTCAGAATTCCAGATATCTAATTGAGTAGTTATTTTTACATTACGTTTCCCTGTATTTCCTCCGGTAGGCGACATAATAATTAATTCTCCTGTAGCACTCCTTTCAAATCTGAGGTCGTCATTTTCCTGACAAAGTTGCCAAAATTGTTCATCTGTTAAGTCTATTTTTAATTCCAATCTTGGCGGTAAATAAATTGTGGGAGTCTCCATAATTATTCCTCGAATATTATTCAAAAATTAGCCATAATAAATTAGCTATCTTTAGTCATCTAAAGATGACTTCTGCTTTGAGTCAAGAAATTTATTTATTGGCGGATGACATGGCTCGCCAAAAATTTCAATCCTTGGCTAATAGTTTAAGTCATCTAAAGATGACTCTTGACGAGTATGCCATCTTTTTCATCTTTTTATATTGTGGTTAATTATATCAATTTGAAAAAAATTAGTGCTTGATATAAGTATTGGCAGGGCTAAAGCCCAACTACAAACAATAATCCTTAATCTGGTTAATTTTCTGTTAGTTCAATTGCACGTTGATAAGCTGCCACAGACTCATCAAGTTTACCTATTTCTTGTAAGGCATCTCCTAAAAGATGGTAAATTTCTCCTATATCTATATTTATCTCACTTTCAGGATAATTTTCTTCAGTTTCATTCGCTTCTAATTGAATGACTTGTTGATAACAATTGATGGCCTCTAACCATTCTCCTTTTTCTGCTAAAGCTTTACCTAAACTATAGTGAGCTTCCCATAATTTAGGATCTAATTCAATTGCTTGATAAAAACAAGCAACCCCTTGCTGTGTTTTATTTTCTGCTATTAAACCCCTGCCTAAAGTACAAAACTCTTGGGCAGTTGCCCAACTGGGATGTTGAATGAGTGCATTGTAAGATAATTCTTCTGCTTCATCAACTTTTCCTTGCTCTAGCAATACTTCAACTAAACCTCGATAACTATCCTTTAAGTCTGGTGAAAGTTTGATGGCTTTTTTGTAAGCAGCGATCGCTTCTTTTTGTCGTTGATGTTGAAAGTATAATTCTCCTAGACTGACATAAATTTCGGCAAAGTCTGGCTTAATTTCAATTGCTTTCTCATAAGCGGCGATCGCCTCGTCTGGTTTATTTATTTCTACCCAGGCTTTACCTATTATTTGATAAGCTACTGCATGGGGTTTTATGGAAATTGCCTCTTCACAAGTAGATATCGCGCTATAGAATTTACTATTTACAAAATCTGCTTCAGCTTGTTTAATTAAATCTGCTTGATTAATTTGAGGTAACTTCTCCTTCTTATTTTTATTAGAATTTGAATATGACTGCAAAATATCTTCAGTATTAATATATTGAAGTTTCTTGCCGTTCCCTTCTACCTGTTTTTTGACTGAAATATTACTAATTTTTCGAGCTTTTTCAGCATAAATAGCAGCCTTATCTAACTTGCCTTGACGCTTCAAAGTAGTCGCTAAATTTTGATAAGCAGCAGCATAGTTGGGGTTTAATTTTATCGCCCTTTGATAACAGAATATAGCTTTAGTTAATTGGCCTTGACGACAGAGAGTATTTCCAAGATTTAAATGTTGCTCGGGAGTGATGTTTGCTTGGTTGAGAGTGTATGCTTCATACCAACAGTCTGCTGCTTCTGCTTGTTTGCCTACTTGAGTCCATGCTTTGGCTAAATTGCGGTATGCTCCAGCAAAGTCTGGTTTGATGGCGATCGCTTGCTGGTAACAGGGTATTGCTTTTTCCCACAATTTTTCTTGGGCATACAAACTACCCAGGTTGACATGAATTGAAGCATCTTGACTATCAAGTGATATTGCTTTGAGGTAATTTTGTTTAGCTTCCTGGAGTTGACTAACACTGCCTATTTTTTGTTGAGCATTACCCAATATTTTGTACGCCATGGCCATCTCTGGTTGTACTGCTATAGCTTTCTGGCATTGGGCGATCGCTTTTTCATATAACCCTTCCTGGTTGTATGCTATGGCCTTTTGAATATAAACATCAGGTAGTACAACCGCTGATTTTGTGACATCAACATATTGAGCGTTTATTTGTGAATCTATTTTATCTTTTTCTTTTGGGTTTAATACCCCGCCATCTACACGGTGTTGAAAACTGGTTTGGGTTTGAGTCCCCATCCAATTTTGACTTTTGACTTTTGACTTTTGACTTTCCCCAATGCTGCTCTCTATTTCTAGTAACATTTCTTCTATTCTTTCTTCGTTATTTGCATCTTTGAGTGATACTTTTTGTTGCTCATTTCCATCAGTATTGATTAAACTTACTTCAACAGAAAGTAATAAGTTTTCTCCAGCAGTTTCTGTTACTTCTTTGATATGAAAATCCATTTCTGATTTTAAAGGGAAAGAATTATTTGTACCCTGAAGTCTGGGAAGATTGTCAGATGGTTGTAAATATTTTTTTGATGATTGATTATTAAAATTAAAAACAGAGACTACTGGACTAAATAACCTCTTGAAATGTTGTTCTAAAGATTTTAATGCTGCTTGAAAATTATTAGTCTTTCCTACTAACTGAAGCTCGACATTACTGATTTTATCCCGGTTAATTTCTCTATCAATTGTCTGTGTAATATCGGATTTTAAGCTATAGATATGATGACTTATATCACTATTATCTTTTTCTTTTAGATTTAATACCTCGCCGTCTAGACAGTGTTGAAAATTAGTTGGGGTTTGAGTCCCCATCAACTTCTGACTTCTTCCTTCTTCAATTTCATAAGCTTTTTCCAAAAATTTAGAGGCTTCTGCTTGCCTACCAACATGAGTTAATGCTGTTGCCAAATAACGGTTAGTATCTGCCATATTTGGACATATTTCAATTGCTTTTTGATAGCATTGAATTGCTTCTTGCCATTGTTGTTGTTGTCCGTATAAACTACCTAAATCTCTATAAATTTCTGGATCTGTTGGTGCAATAGATATTGCTTTTGTATAGAGCTGCCAAGCTTCTGCTGCCTTACCTTGATTTTGCAGCATTTTTGCTAATCTTTTATAACTTTCTACATTATCTCGCTCTACAGGAGTATTATTTTTTTCCTGGTTAATTCTTATTGAATTTATTTGATTAGCCGTATTTTTTACAGGTAAATTAGATGTTTTTTTGCCTAAATTACCATTGACATTTGAGAGATTTGTTATTCCTAATTTAATTGCCTTACGATAACAAGTATTCGATTCTTCAATATCGCCAGTTTTAGATAATGCTTCTGCAATATTTTGATAAGCTACTGCTGAATTAGGATTTAATTTTATAGCGCTACGATAACAAGAGATAGCTTCTGTTAATTTCTGATGTTTTAAGAGAGTATTGCCTAAATTTATATATTCTTGTTCTTTGATTTTTGTGGGTTCTAGACAGTAGGCTTGATATTGAAAAATTGCTGCTTCTTCTACTTTTTCAACTTTTTGATACGCTTTGGCTATGTTGCGGTAAGCAGGAACTAAATCTGGTTGAATATTAATAGCTTTTTGATAATACTCAATTGCTTCTTGCCACTGCTTTTTGCGAGCATATAAAGTGCCAATATTAACATAGGCTTCGGCAAAATTTGGTTGAATCTTAATCGCCCGTGAATACCATTCAAAAGCCGCTTCTATTTGACCTTCTTTTTGCAGAATAATCCCCATTGTTTTGCAGGCTGGAGCAAAATCTGGTTGATTTTTGAGAGCTTGTTCGCAAGCAGCTTTAGCTTCATCTAATTTCTTTCTATCTAAATAGAATAGAGCTTTTTTATGGAAGTGAGTGGCCGCTTCTGTTGGATTAACTTTAGGTGCCATTTTATTACTTGCTGCAGTTCGACTTATACGATCTTCTTCCCCTTTCCGGGACAAGGTAAATACATCAACTTCAGAATTAGAAAACTTCTTCTCCAGAAGATGTTTTTCCCGATCAGTTTGTTCCTCGCTCAGAAATTTTACTGTGGGATGAGAATTTACTTTTATTATACTTGCTTGCGATAGCATTTTTTCTAGTTTACTAAGGTTAATAATAATATCTTCAGTGAGGGAATTAGGATACATTATTTGGCGGATTGGGTAATAGGAAAAGTCTTCTCCTACTAAGTAGTAATACTTCAATCCTAATTGTTGAGCGATCGCCCAGTAATAATGTTTTATATAATTAGGAGAAACTAGCTCAATGACAGTAGTTTCGGGAGTGCAAAACATAATATTTGTCAGTCCACTACCATGAGGAGAAACTATTACCTTGGCATTGGCAAATAATGATGCTTGCTCTACAACAGAAAGAGTTTCGAGTTCGATGGTTATAAAGCCGTATTGACTTAATAGATCGATTACTTTTTCTTCATGAATAACTCTTCTATATTTAGCTTTATTCCGACTGATATAAATCCTTTCAGGATAGGAAATAACTTGATTATTTTGATTTTCTTTCTGTTTAAACCCATCCTTAAATACAGTAGATAGCGATCGGTTTAAAAATACTTGACGGTGAAATTCTAATGCCCATCTTTCTGCCCAAGCTAAATGGCCTGAAAAGGATGGAACTATTAATTTTTTAGCTTGAATATAAGGATGGCGATCGCTTTCTATAATTTTATCTTCTGGAATTCCTAAAATCCGGAGAGTTTCTTGTTGAAATGGTTGTTTAGTACTATTAATTAAAAACCAATCTATTTGCTCAAAATTTATACCATTGCGTCGCAAGATTTCAATCCGGGGTAATATGTCTACCATCCAATGAAAATAAACATTTCCTGACAACCCACATAAAACTGCTACTGTACCGTTTATTTGCTCTAAAGGAGGTAATTCTTCTGTAGTAAAAAACCGATGGTTATTAATATCGTATTTGTCACATCCTGGCAACTGGCCTGGGTATTCACGGGAGACTTCTGCTAATAATTGATTATCTTCATTAATAATGGCAATGGCATTACAAATCATCCAATTATTTTTTTGAGGAACTATCCATGCTCTGCCATTTACTACTTCTGTGACGAATTTTGGTGTTTCTGGAAAATCGATCTGGAAAGGCAGAGGGCAGGAGGCAGAAGGAAGAAGAGAATTTTGTATTTTTTCTCTAGAAAGACTATGAATACCATTTCCTAAATGAATTGGTTGAAGCTGTTTAAATATTCGTTTGAGACAAGGTTGACAGTCTAGCCCTTGACATTTAACTCGCTCTTTTGAAATTTGATTCCCCATCGACTTTTGACTTCTTACTTCCTCCTTCTTCCTTTTAACTTCTTCCTTCTTCCTTTTAATTTCTTCCTTTTGACTTCTTCCTTCTTCCTTCTTCCTCTCTTGGTGCGCATTCCCTTGCGTCTTTCGCCGACGCGGGGTCGCACCGCTTCTTCCTTCTTCAACTGATTCAACTGCCAATCCTAAATTGTAAATAATAATAGCCGTATTGAAGCGTTTTTGTTTAGCTAAACTATTGCCTAATTTCAGATGCAAATCAACATTTAATGGCTGAAATTTCAATGCTTTTTGATAATAATTCTCTGCCTGTGAATATTCGCCATATTCAAATAATACATTTCCCAAACTTGAGTAAGTTAAGATTAAGTTTTCTCTAACTTCTGCTAAATATAATTTATCTATTTCTTTTGAGTTTAATATCTCGCCATCTACAGGGTATTGATAATTGGTTGAGGTTTCATTCCCCATCCACTCCTTTTTTCTTCTTTCTTCCTTTTGACTTTTGACTTTTGTTTGCGGAGCATTCCGTAGGAAATTTTGAATTCTAACTTCTTCTGCTAAATATAATTTATCTATTTCTTTTGAGTTTAATATCTCGCCATCTACAGGGTATTGATAATTGGTTGAGGTTTCATTCCCCATCCACTCCTTTTTTCTTCTTTCTTCCTTTTGACTTTTGACTTTTGTTTGCGGAGCATTCCGTAGGAAATTTTGAATTCTAACTTCTTCTGCTAAATATAATTTATCTATTTCTTTTGAGTTTAATATCTCGTCGCCTACAGGGTTTTGATAATTGCTTGAGGTTTCATTCCCCATCCACTCCTTTTTTCTTTCTTCTTCCTTCTTCCTTGTTATTGTTGACTTTTGACTTCTTCCTTCTCCCTTCTCCCCTCTTCCTTCTTCCTTCTTCCTTCTTCCTTTTTCTAGTGTAACTAGAAATCTAGCACAAGCTATTTTTGCTTTTTCTAATTCATCTGATTCTGTTAATAAACTTGCTTTTTCACAATAACTTTCCACAAATAAATTATGACTAATCACCTTTTGTAAATGGGGTATTGCTGCAGCCAAATTTCCTAATTCCAAGAAAGAAAAAGCACAGTTACTATGAGCAGAAAGATTTTCTGGGTACTGCTTGATTATTTCCTGAAAATAAACAATAGCTTCTGAGTGTAAACCTCGTTGTTGATAAACTTTTCCGAGATTATGAATAGCTACTATTAATTGAGGGTTAAGTGCCAGTGCTTGACGATAATTAATAATAGCTTTTTCTACTTTTCCTACCTCGAAAAACGCTTGACCTTGGTTATTATAAAGAGAAGCATCATCTGGTTTTAAAAAAATAGCTTTTTGAAATATTTCGATTGCTTCTTTCGCTCTACCTTCCTTGACTAAAATACTAGCCCAATTACTATAAGCTTGAACTTTAATTAAAATATTTTCCGCCTTACCTTGGGATAAATTAATAACTTTTTGATAACTAGAAATTGCTCGTTCTAGTAAACCTTGTTGTTGTAAAACAATGCCAATATTATAGTAAGCTTGAATATGCTGTGGATGATGAGCGATCGCTTGTTCATAATGAATATAAGCTGCAGATAGATTTCCCTGATGCTGAAAAGCTGTCCCCAAGTTATACTGAATGTAGTAGAGATGTGGTACTAAAGTTAATGCTTCCTGGTATAACGATATAGCTGCTTCTAGTTTTCCCTGCTTTTGATATAACAATCCCCTTGAAGCCTTTTCTTCCGCCAACTTCAATACTTTTGAGGATTCGCTGCTTATATTTGGATGGTAGTGCATTGTAATGAGTTTTGAGCTTTGATTTGATACTATTAGGAGTCAGAATGAATGGCTTCAATGCCAATTTTTAGGCTGGAAATTCTCTTTTTTGTCAATAAGAGCGTGACAACAAAACCTTCTCTTCCCTATACTTTAAAACTTCCTCTTCTTCCCTCCTGATTCCTGAATCCTCCCTTATACTCCACATTCCGCACATAAATTTGTAACATTAAAAGTAGTATAAAAAATGATAACTTGGCAAGTATTTATACTGTATAAATCATCGTCATTGACCTTTTTCAGGAGTCAAAATTTCAGGAAAATATTAAGTATAAATATTTAATCTACCCAGACATAAGCTGCACATCATTTTCTACTGACTACTGACTATTGACTATTGACTACTTGGCTTTATACTACGTTTTGTCGTGCGAAATGTAGGTTATACCTGAACACTCCCTCTTCTTCCCTACTGACTCCTGAGTCAACTATTCAACCAGACATGATTATAGTTTGGGCTTACCGATATAATCTAAAAGCATTGATAAATAAAGACTTTAGAATTTTTGGAATATAATTTTAGTGCGCCTGTTTCAATCTAAAACGCTCCAAAAGTTAGTATTTTAGGCACATAGTTGGGTATAACAATCTTGGCACAAAACTTAGCTCCTACCTCCTCGCTCATTCCCATTTCTCCTGATTTCCCTTCCAGGGAGGGGTTAGAGGTGGGTTGTCTCCTACCCCTACTATAGCGCTACGCGCAAGTCAGAAGTCAGAAGTTAGAAGTTAGAAGTAATCCCTGAC
>NZ_CEZPJD010000144.1:0-13014 GCF_983059655.1 Okeania sp. | reverse complement strand
TATTAAAGAAAATCAACCGACTGGGTTTTGGTCAAGTAAACTAGCTGCCATTACTGAAAAACTTAACCGCCAAATCCGTGATGGTATCAATAAAGCAGCTAGAATAGTAATTAATCATTGCCCACGAAAATTATATTGGTACAATTGTATTTGGTTGGAATAAAGGTCAGAAAAATCAAATAGAATTAGGTCATAAAAAGAATTCAGAATTTGTACCAATTTCTACAGCTAGACTCAAAGAAGGAATAGCTCAGTTTTGTTCTGAATATGGAATTATATTTGTAGAAACTGAGGAAAGTTATACAAGTATTGCTTCGTTTTTAGATGGTGACAATCTGTTTCTTTATAGTGAAAAACACAATGATTGGAAACCGTCAGGAAAAAGAATAAAGCAATACAGCGCGGTATTGGGGGTTTCCCCCATGGGCGACTGCATCAAGACAGCGTGGTTTGTATAGAATTGCTAATAATTGCTTGATTAATGCAGACTGTAATGGGGCTGCAAATATTATCACGAAAGTAAGCAGAAGGCTAGGCTTAAACTTAAGCCAACTTTGTAGGGGCACAATGAAATTATCCTCAGAGAGTGTATTTCAGCTAAGAATAGACGGAGCAACACGGATTTGTCCTGTTGCGTAGTATCTGCTTAGAATCTCCGTGACTGACCTCACAGGGAGTAGTCAAAAGCAAAAAAATTAGCTATTAATACTCTGGGTATTTCCATGCTTCTAAAATATTAATTTACTTCCCTATTCCCATTAAATAATGCCCTTAACAATTCTCGTAGTTGATGATGATTTGGGAACTCGTTTATGTGTTGGTGATTACCTAGAGATTTCTGGTTATTCGGTAATCAAAGCTGAAAATGGTCAACAAGCCTTGGATTTATTAGAAAAATCTTGGCCACATCTGATGATTACTGATATTACTATGCCAGAAATGGATGGTTATGACCTAGTACGACAAGTTCGATCACGTCCCATTTTTCGTTTATTGCCTGTGATTTTTTTAACTGCTCATACAAGTACAGAAGAACGAGTAAAAGGTTATAATTTGGGGTGTGATATTTACTTACCAAAGCCTTTTGAATTACCAGAGTTAGGAGCAATAGTTCGGTCTTTATTGGAGCGGTCTGCTCTTATTGCTCAAGCTTCACCTACATTTAACCAATATTCTAAGACAGAAAAGCCATCTAAATCATATTATTCAGAGGTAGTATCTCAGTCAGTTATCGCCAATACTCAGATTAGTTTGACTGAGCGAGAACAACAAGTTTTGAATCTTTTACTTAATGGCCTTTCCAATGTTCAGATTGGCGATCAACTACATTTAAGCCATAGAACTATTGAAAAATATGTCAGTAGTTTATTTAGAAAAACTAATACTAATAATCGAGCTGAATTAGTTCGTTTTACTATGGAAAATTACTTGACTAATTAATTCTAAATTAAGTTAGTTTTAGTTTATTTTTGACAAAAAAATAAGACTAATCTAATGTTCATCTATCACTATTTTTTTTGATTAATGACATAGTCTAATAGTCCCTCACAAGCATCTAAAAGTATTTCAATGACATAATCAAATCCATCCTGGCCACCATAATAAGGATCGGGAACTTCCTGCACATCAAAATACCTACAAAAGTCACAAATTAATTTCACTTTATCCTGATATTTAGTGGCAGTATCTAAACGCAATACATCCCGATAATTATCCTTATCCATTGTTAAGATTAAGTCAAAATTATCGAAATCTTCTACTTTAAATTTACGGGCTGCACCTTTAAGAGTAATTCCTCGCATCTTAGCCGCATAAGTCATCCTAGAATCAGGTGGACTACCTATATGATAACCTCCTGTACCAGCAGAATCACAAATTATACTATCGTTCAAATTAGCTTTTTCTATCAAATGATTCATAATATTTTCTGCTGATGGAGAACGACAGATATTACCAAGACAAACAAATAATAATTTATATTCCATAAAGTTAATTAAAAATAAGTAATCTTGAAGAAGGAGAAAGGAAGAAGGAAGATAATAATAAAGTTTTTTATAGCTAATATCAAACCTCATTAATTATGGCTTGCTGATTAAATCTGAAAGTATTGACTGATATTGGATCAAGCCATTGGATGTGTTATAAAAGAGCCAGCTTTTTGCCCTCTATAGCTCAAAAAGTAAGGATTTTGGCAGACAACAGTGGAAAAATTATGGGACAATTGTTCCAACTACATCTTCCGTAATCCACCGTTTCTCCTGACTTCCCCTCCTGGGAGCAAGGCTGTTTCAAAGTATTGTAGATTAACGATTTAAGGAGAATGGGAGATGAGGGGATTGAGGAACAGTAAAATTTACCAAAATTTGCCGATTTTTCAGCTAATAAGCGTCCCTTTTGCTCTGACTAAAATAGTGAAAAGTCAACTTTTAATTTATGATTAAAAGCCTCCATACCCATGTCCCCGTGTCTGGTGCGTCCCCGTGTCTATCGAGAATGAAACAGCCCTCCCCTCTTGGGAGGGGTTAGAGGTGGGTTGACTACTGACTACTACGAAGAGCAAAAAGACTTTTTCAGCAAACCCTAATTAAGACTAGTGCAGAATGGTGGAAATAACTGACCAGTTAAAAAATCCTAAAAGCCTTACAATCCATACTTCTGATTTCTGACTTCCGCGTAGCGGCACTAGGATACAGGTTAGTTATTAGTCTACGATACATTGCTTCTTAACTTAAACCTGCCCTAGCTATTAAGATAAGACTTAAATTATCAAAATAATTGGGTCATGCAACCCCGCCTTGATTGGCGAAATGTTTTTGGAGGCTTGCTCAAATCCCCCTTATAAAAACAACTTCTGACTTCTGACTTTATGAAAGTCCAGGTATATTTAAACCACCTGTCAAATCTTCCATACGCTCGCGCATAGTAGCAGTAGACTTATCATAAGCGTCTTGCATTGCTACTGTTACCAATTCAGAAATTACTTCTGCTCCTTCTCCTAGTGCATCAGGTGAAATTTCTACTCGCCGTGGCTGTTGGTTTCCACTCAAAAAAACCTTGACTAAACCACCACCTGCTACCCCTTCAACCTCTAATTTATCTAGATCTTCTTGAAGTTGTTTAGCTCCTTCTTGAACCTGTTGAGCTTTTTTAAAAGCCTCAGTTAGCTCTTTCATTTTACCTAACCCGAAGCCAAAGCCTTTTCCTGATTGTGACATAATGATTACTCTTCTATGATAAGTCTTAATTTGTATTTGTTTGTTGCCATTAAATCATTAGACATTAGAGACCTAATAATTAATTTATGCAGCACATATTTTAATTATTCTAGATTCTCAATATATTAATACAAAATCTAGTTAAATTTTGTGCTTTAGTAGGAGCCATTCAAAATGCACACCTACTCATATATTACATCATGGCATATCTACAATGAAAATCATAACACTGCAATAGATTTTTAATACCTAATTAAATTAATAATTTGACCAAAAAATAGGGTCAATAGCCTCCCCTTTCAAGGGGATGAAAAAAGTAAACTTCAGTATTTTTTTGCCTATGGCTTTCCTACGAAATTATGTGCAAACGTAAGCATTCAGCAGTCAGCACTTCAGCTATTGCTTTTAATTGAGGATAAAAGCTTTATTAATTGTCTTACTACAAAAGTTGACTTTTTTGCCCTTAAAGTCTAGTTGTTAATTTAAACACAGTCCTATATTAAGAGAGTCTTGTTGCTGTTAACACAATTCCGACCTAGTAGGCTAGCTAACAGCTAATAGCTGTTTGCACAGCATTCCGCAGGAAATGCTTACGTGCAAACAGTAGTCAGTACTGATAACTGAAATGACGAACCTGCCATTTCCAGACCTAATTTATTCAAGATTTCCCAATACCATAATTAGCAATAATATTAGTTAAAAGCTGTTGATAGACAATAGACTGCCTAAAATATAGTAATTAATTCAGAAGGTGGGGAATCTGAAACTTCTGTCAATTTTAGTGAGTATTACTAATCGAAACCTAATGATAATTTACTTGTAGTGAGAAATCTGAATAATTAACAGAAAAACTCGGTATCTAAAGTTAATTCATCTATTTTGTTACCTAATTTATACTTGAATAGATTGCTTAACTAGCTAGAAGCAAAGGTTGAGTGTATTGGTATTAGAAAGTTGCTGCTCCTGAAAAATCTCCGATCATTTTTACTTCTGGCTTTAATAAAAAAGACCATTGCTTTTCTACTTGTTCTTGAACATGATATATCAATTGGAAAATATCGTTAGCTGTAGCTCCCCCACAATTAAGAATAAAGTTTGCATGACGGTGAGCAACCTGGGCCATACCTATTTGATAACCCTTCAGCCCAGTTTGTTCAATTAACCAACCAGCAGCTTTTGGCCCAGGATTGCGAAAAACACTACCACAACTAGGTAAATGATAAGGTTGGCTAGTCTTTCGCTTGTTAAAATTTTCAGAAGTTATAGCAGTAACCAAAGCAGAATTTTCCCCAGGTTTTAACTGAAAAGTAGCTTGAGCAACCAAAATAGACTTACCTTGTAGGCTAGAATGACGATAGCTGTACTCTAAATCTTGAGGAGACAGAATTTCTATCTGACCATCAGGCAACATAACATGGACATTAACTAATATATCAGCTATACATTTACCTTGTGCCCCAGCATTCATTACCACAGCACCACCAACAGTACCAGGGATACCAACTGCCCATTCCAAACCTTGCCAACCCATCCTAGCCGCCTTCCAAGCAATACGTGGTAATGATTCACCAGCACCTACAGTTAGAAGACCTGTTTCTTGTTCAAAGTTAATGTGACGGAGGTTACGAGTACTAATAACTAATCCTGGTAAACCACGATCGCTCACTAACATATTAGAACCTGCTCCTAGCAAAGTAATTGGTAGTTCTTCAGAGTGAGCAAATTGAAAACTTGCTTGTAATTGATCTAATTTTTTTGGTGTGACATACCATTCAGCAGGCCCTCCCACTCGGAAAGATGTTAGAGGAGCCAAAGGAACATTAGACCTAACTACACAATCTGTTCCCAGTAGTGGAATAGGTTTATATTGTGGCCTTTTAGCTGAACTAGCTATGTGATAAGAGAGAGTCATGGTCATAACTAATAGTTGAATTATTGTAATTTTGAAGATCGTGTTTAAGAGTTATCTAACTCAACTGAATGTTGCTCTATTAAGCTGTTTCACTAGATACAACCTGATAGTGAGGTTTTTGATAATATGCCATAACCTCTGGAATAATTTTATTGAGGTTGCCAGCACTGAGAAATATTGCTAGGTCTCCTGGTCTTAATACTTCATGTAATAATGTATTTACTGACTCTAAAGATTCTTGATAGTAAACCTGTTGATGATAACCAGAAATTGCTTCAGCTACTTGTTGGCCACTAATTTCACCCAATGGTGATTCTCCTGCACTGTAGATATCAGTAACAATCACTATATCGGCATCATTAAATGATTTAGCAAACTCTGAAACAAAAGCTTGAGTACGACTATGACGATGAGGTTGGAATATTGCAACAACTCTTTCAATCGGCAATGAGTTATTTTGTTTTGTAAAAGATAAACTTGTTGTAGATGTGCGAGATTTTGTAGTCACTTTTTGACTGTTTTTTCGTAAGCGAGCTGCAGCTAAAGTTGCGCTAACTTCACTAGGATGATGAGCATAGTCATCAATAAATACAATACCATTGCACTCTCCGCGGTTTTCAAATCGACGATGAGCGCCTTCAAATTTAGCGATCGCCAAAGCAATAGCAGCAAATTCTAAACCTAGTAATCTCCCTACTGCTACAGCAGCCAAAGCATTACTCAAGTTATGTTTACCCAATAACCCCAACTGTAACTCTCCCAGGATTTGGCCTCGCTCCCAAACACGAGCCAAGGTAACATGAGATTGATAATCTACACAATCGACCGTATAATCTGCATTATTATCTGAGTTAAGACTATAGCTAATAGTTGGCTTGAGGAAGTTTTTAACTGTAGAACAATCTATACAACCTACCAAAGTTTGACAATTTTCTTTAAATACCTTGAAAGTTTCTACTACCTGATCTAAACTTTCGTAATGATCTGGATGGTCTAATTCAATATTTGTTACCACACCAATGTGTGCAGATAATTTAACCAAAGATCCATCTGACTCATCTGCTTCTGCCACTAGATAGGGACTGTTACCTAAACGAGCATTACCTTCCCAAGCATCTACTTCTCCACCAATAACAATAGTGGGGTCTAAACCAGTCTCTAGAAGCATGAATCCAATAAGACTGCTAGTTGTAGTCTTTCCATGGGTTCCTGCCACAGCTATACTTTGATAATCCTGAATTAGAGCTGCTAATAGATCCGAGCGATGTAAAATTGGACATCCTAATGCAATTGCGGCTTTATACTCAGAGTTTGTTTGATTAATTGCTGTCGAACAAATTACTTGTGGAAGTTGAGAGTTTTTTTCGTTATCCTCCATCCTACCATTGTGCTTTTCCGTCATTAATACTTCTGTACTTAGACGGAGATTTATAGGAGATAAATTTAAGTTTGAGTCTTTTGACGGAGATAAATTTTTCTGTTGAGAAATTTGTTGAAATAATTCTAAGTTTTTGGCATCTTGACACCAAAATATATGAGTTCCTATTGCTTGCAAACGCTTTGTTATATGGTTTGATTTTAGATCCGATCCATAAGTTGGTAAATTGCGTTTGGCTAAAATGTAAGCCAGAGCTGACATTCCGATGCCTCCAATACCAATAAAATGAAACGGCCTACCACTGAAGTCAACATATTTAGACATTAATTACTCCTTAAATACACCACACTGCGCCCGTAACACGCGATATCATACCAGGATTTTTTTTTTTTAGATAGAGTCTAGCAATAATTTACCAAAAATATTGGTTAGCTTAGTTAATCAGCTCTATTACTTGCAATTAGTTTGTTTTCTATCAAATCTTTACCTACTGGCCAGTCTTTTTCCGGACATACCTCGAAAAACTAATCAAGGATAAATCATCAGGATTTTTCACAAAAAAAAGAATAAGTATTTATGGAACTTAACCATAAAAAATAAATTATTAACTATCATTCACAATTGAGATTGCTATTCAAGTATTAGTGATTGGACAGCAAATTACTAACTAAATAAATCATGAGTCGCTAATTCTGAGTTATTTAAATTGAGCAGCAAAGTTTTTGTAAAAATTACCTATATATTGAGTTAGCGGCCGAGCATAGGCTATCGATGCCAAAAAATTTGTTTATAGATAACTTACTATAAAACTATTCAACAAAAGTTTTTGATTAGCTTCTATATTTACTTACTACTCACAACGCTTTTGCTCATTGATGAACTACATTTTCACAAGCAAAACCTTGTAGGAACTTTGTATAAGTCCCTGCTGTGGTCTACCCAAATGAAAACCGCTGTAAACTGTCCCAGGATATTAGTGGAGCAGAAAAAATTTTCTCCTTGTCTTTTGACTTTTGACTTTTATTATTTTGACTTTTGGCAAAAATAGTGACAAGTTCTATATCTTCATCCACATAGGTTCCTTTATACAACAAGCTGTGAATAAAAACTTAAATTTAATGCCATAGCTGACTCGATCAATGGCAGGGATCGTAATTAACCTACAAAAAAATTATTAGATTACCATTTTGCTGTATGATAATGGTCAAGATTAATTTTCTTTTAAGCTCTCCTTTCTAAAATTCAGATCGCTGCTGAAAAAGTCAGGGATCTCAGATGAAGGTACGGTAGAGTTTAAGCCTGAAATCAATATCTAAAAACTACCAAAAAGCACCCAGTGGGGCAGCACAGGGATTGGCTTAATTAAATAGCAGTCAGCGGTCAGCATTAGGACTTTTTTTTACGCCCTTGTCGGAGGTATAAACCCCGACTCAATCACTAGGCGCATTAGTTGCCGGGGTATAAACCCAAACTCAGAAAGCTGAAATGCTGATAGCTGATAGCTAGCTAAAACTGTCAAAAACTTTAATTATACATGATTATTGCTGTTATTAGGAGGTAAAAAGTGATTAGAGTTGGTATAAATGGTTTTGGACGGATTGGACGAAATTTTTTACGTTGCTGGTTAACTCGCACAGATAGCCAACTTGATGTTGTTGCTATCAATGATACTTCCGACCCTAAAACCAATGCTCACCTACTAAGGTATGATTCAATGTTGGGTACATTAAAGGGTGTAGATATTAGTGCGGATGAAAATTCTATTACAGTTAATGGTAAAACAATTAAGTGTGTATCTGACCGTAACCCTTTAAATTTACCATGGGCAGACTGGAATGTCGATCTAATAATTGAGGCTACAGGTGTATTTGTGACTGAGGAAGGAGCCTCAAAGCATTTACAGGCTGGAGCGAAAAAGGTTGTAATTACTGCTCCTGGTAAAGGTGGAAAAGTTGGTACCTTCGTGGTAGGTGTTAACCATCAAGATTATGAGCATGATGATTACGATATTGTCAGTAATGCTAGTTGTACAACCAACTGTCTAGCTCCAGTGGTCAAAGTGATAAATGACAACTTTGGCATTATTAAAGGTACAATGACTACAACTCATAGTTACACTGGCGACCAACGTATTTTGGATGCTAGTCACAGAGATGTACGGCGGGCCAGAGCAGCGGCTGTAAATATTGTACCAACTTCTACAGGTGCAGCTAAAGCAGTAGCTCTGGTAATTCCAGAAATGAAAGGTAAGTTAAATGGTATCGCGATGCGTGTTCCTACTCCTAACGTTTCTGTTGTAGACCTTGTAGCTCAAGTTGAGAAAAAGACTTTTACTGAACAAGTTAACGAAGTTATCCAAGAAGCTGCTAATGGACCAATGAAGGGAATCATTGAATACTGCGATCTGCCTTTAGTTTCTTGTGATTTTCGTGGTCATGATTCATCTTCTATTGTAGATGCTAGTCTGACAATGGTGATGGATGGCGATATGGTGAAAGTTATTGCTTGGTATGATAATGAATGGGGTTATAGTCAGCGTGTTGTAGACTTGGCTGAAGTTGTTGCACAAAAGTGGTCTGCTTAGTGTGTCTTAGTTTTCACTCTCTGGCAATTGAGTTAAAAACCCAAGATAAATAATTTTTTCAAAAATGTTGAAATCCTTGGCTAAGTGTAAGTTGCTCGTTTGGGTAAATTCCTTGGCTATCTATTAATAAGATGTCGGTGTCGTCTGTGGTTGTACCTACTATGGCTGCACCGACTCCAATTTTTTTTACTAATTCTTGGGCACAAATTGGAGGTAAGCATAAAACTAGCTCGAAATCTTCTCCTCCATAGAGCGCCCACTTTAATGATTGTTCGGATGAGACGAATTTAGTTAAAGAAGAAGGAATCGGAATTTGACTGCGTTCGATCCTAGCTCCAACTTGAGATGCTTGACACATCTGAACGATCGCATCTGCTAGCCCATCACTGCTGTCCATTCCTCCTACTAAGATAGAGTTTTTGTTCCGATCTATACCACCAGAACTATTTAAAGATAAGCAATTCCATAAAGTTGTTAATATATCAAGCCTTGGCCGAGGACGTTGGTGAGCTAATATTAAGGAAGAACGTTCTACTTTGGTGAGAAATTTACCTAATTCTGGATGAAGCAATAATTCTAACCCAGCCTTTGATGCTCCATGTACTCCAGTAGCAACGATCGCGTTTTGGGGTTGACAGTTTGAACGAAGAATAGCCTGTGAAGGTTCAACTTGTCCGAAAGCAGTAATAGAGATAGTACAGATAGGAGATCGCACGATGTCTCCACCAACTATAGGAGTATTGTAAGGTTTGAGGCATTCAGAAATTCCTTGGTAAAGTTGTTCAACCCAAGTAACGGGTGTATCTCCAGTCAGACCGAGAGCGATCGTAATACCAGTAGGGAATGCACCCATTGCTGCGAGATCGGATAAATTTGCAGCAGCGCTACGCCAACCCACATCTTTAGGAGAAGTTGTGCGATCGCTAAAATGTACACCATCAACGAGTGTATCAGTTGTGACTACTAATGATTTGTTGGGTTGAATTGGCAGAATAGCAGCATCATCTCCAACAACCTCTGTGGGGCAAAAACGGTGTAATACTTTTAAAAGTCCTTGTTCACTAATATCTTTAACTGCAGTCATGGCAACCTATAATATACAAATATACAACAGTTATATTTCCAACTCAAACCAACATCTCTAATTGCTTTTGAAAGTTTCAAATTTATTAATTATTAGATATTTCTAGAAAATAGGGAACAGGGAGAAATTTTTGAATATTTATGGATAAGAATTGATTTTATTTTTGATTTTTGGGGATATCTATTTGTTTTTATATCATATTTAGATAATTACTGCTCGAAAAATACTTTATTTTTAGTAGCTATATGGAAAATATTTATTCAGTAATTATCTGCAACCTTACTCTTTAAAACATCAGTAATTGTTATTGGCAAATGAGTCATGATTTTCACCGCTTACCTCCTGACTATTAAAAGGATTTACTAATCATCCTTAAATATTTAGGATTAGCAAATTATTTTTAAGCTTCCCCGGTCTAAAAACTAGAGGATTTCTGAAGAGTCCATAAACGAACTTTCTTAGGCTGATTGAAAAAACCTCTACTGATTCCACTAATTTATAGACCTAGCATCATCGCTACTTTACGAATTATGTTTTCAGCCATACTTGACGAGCATAATAAACAGCACAGTTATATAAACATATTAGATTTGTAGCAAATGATATTTAATTATTGCTCGCGTTGCTCTTCCAATCTACTCTTTTAAGCTATGCTTTATAAACATCTTTGCTTAACATAAAACTTGACAAAAAAGACAAGTTATATAAAAATATTTTCAAGCTTTTTGTCAGAGAAAAAGTTTATTAAAAAGTATATTTTTTTTGATAACTTAAGTAGTTTTTCCTATCAACTATGATTATTTATCTCTTCTCCCTTCCTCCCCACAAGGTTTTCAGGAGTTCCTCATAAGAGATAGTATTTTAAGGCAGGGTGGAAAGGCTCCCAAAAAGTTTACGTGTAACTAACACTAACTAAAAATAGAGTCAAAATTGAATTATTTCTCAAAATTAAAAAATATTAATTTTTGTGTGGAATAATTTATCAAAATTAATAAAATAAAAAGAATGATTATGTGACAAAATTAAAGCTCAATATTACCAAAGAAACAGTGTTGTAAGTTACATTTTTTTTAGTATAAATAATAAATGATAGTTTATAGTACAAAGTAAAAGATGACTTCTTAATATTACTTTAATAAACTTCCCGGTCTAATGAAACCTAGAATAATAGTCTGTGGCTTGGGTCGTACCGGCTACAAAATATTCCGTCTATTAAGACAGCAGGGTGCAACAGTTGTAGGTATAAGCGATCGCCCACTCCGTGGAGAGGGTACAGAGATTATTGTCGGCAACTTTCGTTCAGCATCTACCTTATTGGCAGCAGGCATTCAAAGCGCTCATACTCTGGTTTTAGCAGGGAAAGATGAGTCTGTTAATTTGGCCGTCTTAATGTTAGCAAGAATTCTAAATCCGAAAATTCGGATTATCAATCGCCTATTTAATACAAGTTTGGGCGATCGTCTAGACCACACTCTAACCGATCATACAACAATGAGTGTGTCAGCTTTAGCAGCTCCAGTGTTTGCTTTTGCAGCTTTAGGAAATCATGCTATTGGCCAGCTACATATATACAACCAGACATGGCCAATGCGAGAAGAATTAATCGGCCACAATCATCCTTGGAAAGGTCGTAAACTGAGTTCTTTGTGGGATGATCGCTCTTTAATGTTGATCTACTATATACCAGTAGCAAATCCAATAGATTTAGTCTCTGCAGTAGTAGAAGAGCGAGAGTTACGGGTAGGAGATCGTCTGATTATTTCTAGCAAACCAAAGGTGCGAACTCGCAGACAAAATTTAATTTATTACTTATTAAAGGTATTTGGCAGACTCAGGCAATTTCAGCGACACAGTAAATCAGCAGTAATTCTCAACTTAGCTTTGTTAGTAACTGTGTTATTCTGCACTATTACTTATATCAGTATAAATCTGAATAACAGCTTTGTTGATTCTCTCTACTTTACAGTTGGGATGATTACGGGAGCAGGGGGAAATGAAAAAATAGCCGAACAAGCACCAGGTAGTATCAAAGTATTTACTTCGATAATGATGCTTGTAGGAACGGCGATCGTTGGTATTTGTTATGCGCTCCTGAATGATTTTGTATTAGGTACTCGCTTCCAAGAGTATTGGGATGCTGCCCGGATACCACTAAAACAGCATTATATTATCTGTGGGTTTGGTGGCATAGGTTTACACATTGCCGAACAACTGATTAATAGTGGTTATGAAGTAGTAGTGGTAGAGCGTAACCCTAGCTGTAGATTTCTCAATACTGCCAGGTCTATGAAAATTCCTGTCATTGAGGGAGATGCAAGTTTATCTACGACTCTAGAAGTTGCCAATATTGAAAAAGCTGAAGCACTTTTAGCTGTAACTGGTAATGATATTGTTAATTTAGAAATTGCTCTGAGTGCCAAAGGACTTGTTCCTAAAATACCAGTTGTGGTGAGAAGTCAAGACCCCCACTTAGCTCTAATGGTACAACAGGTTTTTGAGTTTGAGTCTGTACTTAGCCCCACAGAATTAGCTTCCCCTGCTTTTGCAGCAGCAGCTATTGGTGGTAGAATTCTTGGTAATGGAATTACCGCAGATAGTTTGTGGGTAGCGTTAGCTACCTTAATTACACCGGGGCATCCTTTTTGTGGCAAAATTGTTCAACAAGCAGCTAGCAGTGCTGATTTTGTACCTTTGTATATAGAAAGCAACGGTCGAGAAATTCATGGCTGGGAATTGCTAAATGCCACCTTGAATTCTGGTGATGTTTTGTACTTAACGATGCCAGCTAATAGACTAGACCAGCTCTGGAGAAATACACCTATACAACTAATAAGTAATGCT
>NZ_CEZPJD010000143.1:0-13031 GCF_983059655.1 Okeania sp. | reverse complement strand
TTTCGGTAGTGGTGTACAAGTAGCGGTCTCCTAAAAAAAGTCAAGTGGTTAAGGGAATACTATCTCTTTGAAGCTTAAAATTTAAGGTATTTTCTGTTCTCTGTTCCCAGTTAAGTGTTCCCTAGCTCTATCCTACCACCAACAACCTTCTTCAAATCGACTGGCGACCAATAATTGAAATTATTTCTAAGCTTTAAATACAATTGCAGGATCGATACGAGTTACTTTTTGAATGGCAAAGAAAGCCGATCCGACACACATAAAAACTGTTATACCTAACACTCCAAGTGCAGACAAAGGTGTAATCAAAATAATAATTCCTTTACCTGCCACCCAAGTACTCAATCCTAAACACACTAACATCCCAGGCAGATAACCTAAGACTGCCATCCAAACTGCCTGCTCCACAATTACTGCATACAACTCCTTATCAGATGCACCCATTGCCTTGAGAGTACCAAATTCTTTCAGGTGATCGGATACAGATGAATACAAAATCTGAGCAACCACTACTATGCCCACAATTACACCTACTACTGCACCCATTCCCAAAACTAAACCAATATTTGTTCGTGCCAACCAAAAAAATCTGGTTTTTTCAGATAATTCATCTTTAGTGTAAGCATTGGTAGCTGGTATCGCCTCTTCTATTCTCTGTTTTAATACTTGTAAATCTTCACCTGGTTTAGCCTTGACTAATATATAGGCGATCGGGTCTGCTACTTCTAATTCTTTTGGTGGTGGCGTTTCTTCCAATTTTTGATTGGGGTCTTTTTTTTCTACTACTTTTGTACATTGGAGATTTCCTGCTCCTACGACTTTGCAGTTAACTTCGGCGTTAATACCTGCACTAATATATGTGTTAGCATTTTCTAGGGATGTAAATAATAAGGTACTTGATACAATTGACTGAGTACCTTTGGTTACTGCAACTAATTTTGCTGGTAGGGAACCTGCGATCGCTGTTGTTCCTACTCCTTCTGAAAGCATACTGGATAATCTACTTTGGTCGGCCATCACTGCGAATGGTTGTTTTAGGTCGCTGACGTTACCTTCAATAATATTTCCTGGCTGGAATAGTTGTCCATCTGGATTAAATCCAATCACCATTAATGGACTCATTTCTCCATTCTGAGGCCGCCATCTGACTGACCCTAAAATTAAAGCTTCTGCTTGTTGGATACCTTCTATTGCTTTAGCTTGATTCAATTGACCGTATATTAGGGGGTCTGTTAGCTCGAAGTTGACCATTTCATCAGAGGCGATCCAAATATCTGCATTGGATTTATCTATTAGTAGGGTTGTGGAACGAGCAAACCCATTTAATATGCCTGTTTGAATCGTCACTAAGCTGACTGCAAATAATATCCCTGCTTGGGCTACGATGAACCTAGGAATATCTTCTAATAAATTTTTGCGAGCTATAGAAGCCATCTTGTTTTAGTCAAAAGTCCTAATAGATAGGTTTACCAACAATATATAGCAGGGAACAGGGAACAGGCAACAGTGGGAAAAGTATGACTATGTCTTACAGTTCATCATCAATCTATGTCCTAACTAACTCGTCCTTTGCTATAACAATATCAATCTGCTCTGAAGTTTTATACAAAACTCACAACTAATATATAGTAAAGGTATTTTGATCTACCTTCGGTTGAGAAAAGTCGTGAGTAGGAAATCAAAAATCAAATCTTTTTCTTTTGCTGTTAGATTTAATATCTCATAGTTTATTCCTTGTTTCCTTCTGCCTTTGTTTCTTGCTTTTTAATTTGTCTTTGTTTTGCTAATTCTTCCTGATGTAGCTCTCTATCTTTAATTGTTAGTAATTCTGGTATGGTCACAAATTCATAACCTTGTTTTTTCAAGCCAGCAATAATATTGGGTAGAGCTTCAACAACGTGACCTCTTGGGCCACCTCCATCATGTAGTAAGACAATTCCACCATTGCTAGCTTTATTCAAAACTTTTTTAGTAATTTCTTTAGCTGACCTGTAATACCAGTCTACAGAATCAGCAGACCATAAAACTACGGTGTGTTTCCGTTCTTTGGCGTAGTCGGCTAAACCATTAACGAGGACACCTCCAGGAGGACGAAATAGGTTGGTAGTCCTACCTGTGATTTTATATATGAGGTCTGCTGTACGTCCAATTTCGCTTTTGATGCGGTCTGGACTCATTTTACCCTTTTTAGAAGGGTGGTTCCATGTGTGGTTAGCAATAACGTGACCTTCTTCTACAATCTTTTTACCTATTTCTTGACGTGTGTTTAGATGTTGGCCAACTACGAAAAAAGTTGCTCGAATATTATGTTTTTTAAGAATATCTAATATTTGTTCTGTAGTTTTGTTCCACGGACCATCGTCAAAGGTTAAGGAAATAACTTTCTGTTTGCTATTGAGAGTAATGTTTTTAACTGTTTGACTTTGGAATCTTTTGGGGACACTAAAGTTAAAGGTTTTTAATTCTAATTCTCTTAGTTCTTGTTTAGTATTATTAACTTTTTTGGCAACAACAGAACTAATTTTAATTACTTCTAATGGAGTTTCTTTGTTATTTACTGACTGATTTATTTGTTTTGTATTTGTTGCTATTTTAACTGTATTTGTATTTGTTGCTGTTTTAACTGTAGTTGCTTTAGTATTTGTTTGTTGATTTGTCCATATTTCCATGGGCAATAACATTCCGATTAGGAAGCTTCCACTAGCAGCTATAACTGTTGCTAAAGATTTTCCTTGTCTGGATAGTGAACCTAAATTTGTCATATTTCTCCTACACACCTTTATATTTATAATTTTTGAAATTTTCAGCTATCTTTCAAATTTTTTCTAGTTTTTAGGCGGTGTAACTATTATTTTCACTATACGATAATAGTTATGCATAAAAATATTTTTATTGAGAAAAATAAAATACTTAATTTTCCTCCTGAATTTAATCTAGTTAATCTTAATATACTCAGTACTTTCCGGATTAAATGAACTGTAAGTTATGGATTTTTTTGTTTGTAAATATCTACAATTTTCTGAGTAACTTCAGCTATGCTTAAACCATCGGTGCTAATTTCTAGAGCATCTGGAGCTTTTCGTAAGGGAGAAATTTTCCGGTTAGCATCTTTTTGGTCTCGTTGAATAATATCTTTTTTTACCTGTTCTAAGCTGATATTAGTTTGACCTTTTTGTTCTAACTCTAGCAGTCGTCGTCGCGATCGCTCTTCGGCAGAAGCTGTTAAAAAAATCTTTAGTTCAGCGTTGGGAAATACATGAGTACCAATATCTCGGCCTTCTGCTACTATTCCTCCTTTAGTTCCAAATTTTTGTTGTTGTTCTACCATAAAATACCTGACAGTTGCCTGAGCTGCAATAGCTGAAACATTATTTGTAACTTCTCTGCTCCGAATTGCTTCTGTAACATTCTGGCCATTAATAATGACATGGTTACTTTCAGGGCCATTAAAGCTAATCTGACATTGACTGACTAATTCCGCTACTTGGGGTTCATCTTCTACTGGGATACCAGCTTGTAAAACCATCCATGTTACGGCTCGATACATTGCTCCTGTGTCCAAGTACAAAAGTCCTAATTTTTGTGCTACTAATTTGGTTACTGTTGATTTGCCAGCTCCAGCAGGACCGTCAATGGCAATTATTGGTTTACGGTTTCTCAAAAGTATATTATCTATTAAACGGCAAGAACCAATATGAGCAGCGATCGCTAATAAACCTATATCCTGAATATTTTCTAAAGGTTGTAAATTCTCTGGATTGACTATTTCTACATACTCTAGTTTTATAAATGGTAAAATTGCCAATTGTTCCTGCACAGCATTTTTAATCTTTTCTACAATATTTGCTGCATTTCGATTTTCTAAAAATACTTTTCTACCATGACAAAGAGAGCTATATAATATGGCAGCTTGCTGTTTTTGTTCGACAGTTAAATATTGATTGCGAGAGCTGATAGCTAATCCTGAAGCTTCACGGACTATTGGACAGGGAATAATATTAACTGACAAACTGAGGTCTTTTACTAACCTTTGAATAATTGCTAATTGTTGAGCATCTTTTTGCCCAAAATAAGCATTATTTGGCTGAACTAAACTCAATAATTTAGTTACAATAGTGGCAATTCCTTGAAAAAAATCAGGTCTAGAAAGACTACACATAATTGATGTCATGCTAGATGGAGGAACAACTGTAGTTGTAGAATTTTGAGCATTAGTAGACAACTCATTTTCCATGCCCATCGTTTCAGGAGTGGGAGCAAAAATAATATCTACTCCTTCTTGTTCGCATAGTTTTTTATCTGCTTCTAACTGCCGAGGATATTGTTGGAAATCTTCACTAGGAGAAAACTGTAAAGGATTAACAAAAATAGTGACTATAGTAATTTGATTCTCTTCTTTAGCACGTTTAATTAAGCTTAAATGTCCTTTGTGTAAAGCTCCCATTGTTGGTACTAAACCAACAGTATGTGGAGATTTTTGTAGATCATTTTTCAATAAGTTTAAGTAGCATTGCAAAGCTGCAATAGTAGTAAATAGACGCATTTTTTGATAAATATAATATTGATAGTTGGGAATTGGTAATAGTAGAAATCTTTTTACCTAGGAGAGAAGAGAATAATGTTATTATGATTTAGCAAAACAAAATTAAAGTTATACAAAATTTTGATTAAGCTGCATATAACTAGAGCTTTTCAAAGCATTGCCTTACTCAAATTAATCCTATACAAATTCACATGAATTTACCTCTCATTACTAATTACCCAAGTAGTCAAGTAAAATTACAAAATTAATTGTATATTTGATTGTCATCTTAGAGGCTGTTTTTCAATTATTAATTATTAATTATTACCTCTACTTGAAAACGGATAGGATTGACTCAAAGGAAAATTTGTCTTGTTTCTCCTTTAAAGGAGAGGCTTTAAAGCCTAATTATTCGGTAAACAAAAGATTAAGTAGTGGCGTGATACACCTAAAATGTTGCATCGGGTAGGAGCAGGTTCCACCTTAAATTAATAAGTCTTAACCAATTAGATCAACCCGCCTTCATCCCAATAATCTAATGCTCTTTTAAAAGGTGCATCTCAATGCGTGAATAAAGCCAAAAATTTATCGCTTTTAGGCAACAGCTCATCTGGCAACAGGGAATAGCGAATATATAGGAAAAAAGTATTTTTGCAAATGTGAAATGCACTCCTTTTAAATAGGTAAGGAAATTTATTAGACATCTCCAATAATAAAAAATAAAATCAATTATCGCACAGAAATTATCAATTATTTCTCCCTACTCCCTACTCCCTACTCCCTCTTTTGGAGGAGATGTCTATTTTTAGACCGACTGCTCATACCAAATCCGAGTATCAAAAGAGGTTTGTTTTATTCACAAATCCTATGTATAGCAAAGGCTACAACTTTTTAAAGTACCTTCTTGCTAAGGCGGATTTGGTATCAAACATAAGTATATTTTATTTCCTATTCCCTATTCTCTATTACCAAGCGTGAAAAAAGAATGCTTAGAAAAGTGCCTCTCTATCGGACATACTTAAAAATAGTAGCTCTCGTGCATTTTGAATAGTTATTCATATCGTTTTTGCCTTTTTTTCAATATATCCTTCTTCTTCCTTCTTCCTTCTTCCTTCTTCCTTCTTTCGTACGGACGCCCTTATGCAACGTCCCTACTATTTGTAACAAACACTTATCACGCTTGGTATATTTCCTAGTGACAAATGTTAAATTAATTTTCACAGGTACTTACTTAAGCAACAGAAAAAAGGAGGAAAAGATAAACTTTTCCCCCTAATGATTTCTATAGACACTCTCACGAAACTATTAAAGTAACAACTCCTGTAATGATGTAAAGTGACACATTAAAAACATTAAATAAGTGCCAAAATTAAGACCCACGAGAATCAATAACCTCAACTTTTACGGGAGCAACTCCACTGTGAATCATACCTAAAATACGGGCTGCCGCAGCAGATAAATCAATAACTCTACCTGCAATAAATGGACCACGATCGTTAATCCTGACAACGACTGAACTACCATTATTAAGATTAGTCACTCGTACCTTTGTCCCAAAAGGCAGAGTTTTATGGGCTGCTGTCATGGCATATTGATTGTAACGTTCGCCACTAGCACTTAAGTTGCCATGAAATCCAGGGCCGTACCAAGAAGCCCAACCTTGATATTGGAAAGTAACAGGTCCAACAGCTATTTTTTGTGGTTCTGGCTGTGGTTTTGGTTTTGGTTTACCCGTTATTTCTTTTAAAGGAGGAGCATTATTAACTTGTCGTCTTAGACGGTTAGTTGCTTGTAGGGTGTCTGTTGCTAAATCGTTAGTAGTACCTGAGAGAATAGTCTGTTCATCTATTTCTACTAATTTTTGGTCATTGACCAGAATCATGTAGCTTTCAGTATCTGTGTCCCACTTAGCTGTAATATCCAGATTAGGGTTTTCCTGCATTAGCTGATTTAGTTGGGAGGCAACTATTGATGCTCGCCACACAGGATCTTTTTGTTGATTTGAATGAGAAGATTGAATAGTAGCTACTTTCACCGAAGAGTCTGAGTTAGACTCTGGACTAATATTATTTGCCTTCTTATCCTGAGAGTCAAGAAAAGTAAGAACTGGAATATTACGAACATAGAGAGTTGCAGCTTGACGACCAGTTAATTCATGGGCAAGAATTTCAGTAACAGTATCTTCTCCCTGTTGTCTGTTTAACTGGTATTCTCCAACTTTCATTACATCTGCTTGCCTATTGGCAACAGTTTTCTGTAAGCGATCGTTTGTTTCTAAGCTTTTGTCTATTGGTTCGTTTTTTTTATAAAAGTTGTCTTCTTGAAGAGTATCTGCATAAGAGTAACCTACACCTACACTAGAAAATATCAAGAAAGTAGTAAGAAAAGTCCAAATTTTGTGCTTCATAAACCTATTTTTTTTAACTTTCCTGGCGGGAATTCCCGCGCTGTAATATTTGATTCAGCGCCGTATGGGAGAGACAGAACATTGTATACTGAGGGAGACAGGGGGAGGACATCACCTCTGTATAAACTGCAACTCCGCGTGCGGGTTGAAGAATTCCCGGTTGTCGCTAAAGTACAACGTCGGGAGTATGTCAAGGAGCACTCGTTGAGTTGAACTTATCTGGGTATAGTCCAGCTAAGACTATTCCGGATAACCCAAACTCTTCGATGTTTAAGTATTATTAAGAGACTGGAATAGAGTATCACAAACTTTTAATATTGGGAATCAAATTAGAAAAAAAATTTGGTTAATTTCATAGAGACAAGACTGATGGTAAACTTCTAAAGGCTAGACATCCTGATAAAGCTAGGGATTTATGAAATTGCCTTTGCAAGATCGAGAATCTGCAAAAATGGGTTTCCTTAATTTCTTGTTGTCTAGCGCACACTTAAAGTTTTGGCCTGATACATGATGGATTATAAACAAGCTGGTGTTGATGTTGAAGCGGGTCGTGAATTTGTAGATAATATCCGCAATATGGTTGTTAGTACCCACCGACCAGAAGTTTTAGGAGCATTAGGTGGGTTTAGTGGGTTATTTGCTTTGCCGAGTGGTTATAAAGAACCTGTTTTGGTTTCTGGTACTGATGGTGTAGGCACAAAATTAAAATTAGCAAATACTCTTAATTGTCATCATACTGTTGGTATTGATTTGGTTGCTATGTGTGTCAATGATGTATTGACATCGGGGGCGGAACCTCTATTTTTTTTAGATTATTTAGCAACTGGAAAATTGGATCGACAACAGTTAACTGAAGTGGTTTCTGGCATTGCTGAAGGATGTCGTTTAGCGGGGTGTGCTTTAATTGGAGGAGAGACTGCTGAAATGCCTGGTTTTTATCCACTTGGTGAGTATGACTTGGCTGGTTTTTGTGTAGGAATTGTGGAAAAAAGCTCAATTTTGGATGGCTCTCAAGTGCAAGTGGGCGATGTGGCGATCGGCTTGGAAAGTAGTGGAATTCATAGTAATGGTTTTAGTTTGGTGAGAAAGATTATTGATGAGTACAATATTTCTCTACAAGATTGCCCAGATTTTTTGAATAAGAAAAGTTTAGGAGAGGCGCTATTAACTCCAACAAAAATTTATGTTAAACCAATTTTAGCAGCACAAAAATCTGGTTTAGAAATTCATGGTATGGCTCATATTACTGGTGGTGGTTTACCAGAAAATTTACCTCGTTGTTTACCAGAAGGAATGTCTATTGATATAGATAAAGGTAGTTGGGATATTCCTCCTATTTTTAAGTGGATAGCTGAAGTTGGAAATGTTGAAGAGAAAGCTATGTTTAATACTTTTAATATGGGAATTGGTTTTGTAGTTTTAGTGCCACCTACTCAGTCAGAAATAACTATTGATTGGTTTGCTTCTCAGGGAATCAAAGGTTATTGTCTGGGTGAAGTTAATTAGTTTTTGATAAAGTATTAATCCATTTTATCTATAGGAATTTATTTGGGTCATTTCAGTTATCACTCATCAGTACTTCTGCCTGTTTGCGCAGCATGACCTAGGAAAGTTAGAGGCTTGAAATATTGAACTTGATTTTTTTTCATCCCCTTGAAAGGGGAGGTTTGAAACCTTATCTTTTGGTCAAGTAGGGTAATAGCATTTTCCTAGGGAAAAAACAATTACTGTAATAACTATTTATCAATAATTAAATAATTAATTAATTGTTTAATTATTTTTTTTGGTAATCAATTATTAGTATGATTATAAATATAATTCAGCAATAAATTCTTTTTCTTGATTTTAGGGAATAATAAGGGGTTAGTTTCCTGATTTATTTTTGATAGTTATAATTATTCAGCTATTCCTAATCTCAGAATATGAGAGCTGATTTTTCAAGTAAATATTAAGATACTGATTTTCTTTCTAGTCTTTAGCTTTCAAGTTATTTTTAACTATAAGTTACAGCAGTTTTCGAGTCTTGGAGGTACAAAGTTTTATTGTCCTAGGGAACAGGGAAAAGGGAACAAGAAACAGCAAATGTAAGAATAGTTTTACCGAAAAATTGTGGGTATGTGCCTCCCCTTTTAAGGGGATAAAAAAAGAGCAGATTCGCCAAGGTCAAGCCTCCTTATTGCAGAGGTACTGATAACTGATAACTGATAACTGATAACTGAAAATATGCTGGATATAAACTATATTTAGTTCTGTAAATCAAAAATATATACATAAATCTACGTCTTTTCTAAGATATTATAGAATGCTAAAAAAGAAACATATTCCAACACCACTGATTGAAAAAAAGAAAAGAAAAAAAGTCAAGATTGTAGAAAAAATAGAGAAGCGACGAGTCACTACTCCTTATGTTGTTAGGCGATTTATTATTTATTTTGTCAGGGTACAGTGGCGCAGATTTACTGGCAAATCAGATATAGAAAAAACAGCAAGTCAATTGCGAGAAATATTTGAAGATTTTGGTGGTTTTTGGGTAAAAGCAGGTCAGGTCTTAGCACTACGAACAGATATTTTGCCAGAACCTATATGTGATGCCTTACAAAGTTTACAGTCTGAAGCACTTGGTTTTCCTTTTGATATCGTTCGCTCCACTGTTGAGTCAGAATTGGGTGTTCCTTTGAAGAAAGTTTTTGCAGTTTTTGATGAGGAACCCCTCGCAGCAGCTTCTATTGCTCAAGTTCATACTGCAGTTTTGCGTAAAAAACAAATTCCTGTGGTTGTTAAGGTTCAGCGTCCTGGTTTAGAAGATGCTTTTAAACGAGATTTAGAGGTAATTAAAGGTCTAGTTAATCTATTAATTTTCTTGAATATTGCTACTTATTTAGGTTGGGGTGAATTTATCACAGAGTTGGATAAAACTTTTCGAGAAGAACTAGATTTCAGATATGAAGCAAGTAGCACTATTCGGATGAGAAAATCTCTGAAAGAACATAAAGTTTTTGTACCAAAGATATACGAAAAATATTCTAAGCGTCGAATTTTGGTAATGGAATTTATCAATGGTGTAATGATGTCAGACTACATTAAAACTCTGGTAAATAAACGTTCTCTAGCTGTGAAATGGGAGGAAGAAAATAATATCGATCGAGTGAAACTGGGGGAAAAGTTATATTTGTCTTTATTCCGACAACTGTTTGAAGACAATCTATTTCATGCTGACTTACATCCAGGTAATATAATATTGTTGCGTAATAATAGGTTCGTGCTGATTGACCACGGAAGTACCGGATCTTTGGAAGCAGAATTAAGGAATACTTACTTGAACTATGTTAATGGTTTAGGGGAAGGAAATTTTACCAAAGCAGCAGATTACTATATTCGATTTGGTGTTGGTATTCCTAAAGTGGATATCGATCGGGTGCGAGTAGAGATGGGGCGTCAATTTGAGAACTGGTATGTCAAATCTCAAGTTAAAGGAGTACCGTTTCGGCAAAAATCTCTAGGTGGAGCTATTAAAGGAGTAACTGATGTCGCTTTTGCTTATAAAATCCCTACTAACTGGGACTTTTTAAAACTTACTAGGTCTGTTCTGGCATTAGATGGTTCACTGCAATATCTATGGCCAGATATAGATGTGTTTGAAGTTATTAACAAGTATAATAAACAAGCACAGCGTCGTGCTTTAATTAATGGTCTACGTCCTGAAAATATCCTTAAATGGGTTAACCAAGCTTCAAATACTGTGAATCAATATAGTTATTTAACTTTGCCGGAAATTAGAAAGCGAACAAATGCTTATGAGTTGACAGTTAATCAGTTTGCTCTCTCAATGGTAGTTATTTTGCGGAGGTTATCTTATTTTGTGCTAGTGGCTGAACTTAGTGTATTGTATGTATTCCTTTATCAACACTATTTTGAGGTTATTGAGCCTATTAATACTCAAATGATTGATGAAGTAGTTAGCAAGCTCCCATACATACCATACTTGGAGTGGGTCGGAATATTAATTGTTTTAGGACTGATTTTCCAAGTTTTATTAGCTACAGCTAAAATTTTAGGGCGTAAAGAGTTAAATGTTTAAGGTTATGTGACATACTCCCACACTAACCTTGCGGTATAGTGTAAGCTCTCTCGTTTCGCAGTCCCGGTACCCCGTCGGACTCCACGAGCTTTAAGGACGGAATGCCCTACCGCCCTATTTTTAATATTTATTGCTGCATTCACATCACGATCAATCGCAATACCGCAATGCGGACAACAATGAGTTCGTATGTTTAATTTTTTGGGAACTTTTTTCCCACAGTTTGAGCAATTTTGGCTGGTATTTTTGGGGTTCACTGCTATAGTTTTCTGTCCAACATTTTCGGCTTTGACAGTTAAAATAGTTAGAAATTGTCCCCAGCCAGCATCATTAATTGATTTACTCAAACGAGTCTTTGCTAGTCCTTTAATGTTTAAATTTTCATGGGCGATAACTTCGGCTTTTGATAACAATTCATTAGCTGTTTTGAAATGAAAGTCTTTACGTTTATCGGCTACCTTTTTGTGTTGTTTCGCTACAGATAGAAGAGCTTTTAACCATCTTTTACTACCTTTCTTTTTACGAGATAAACGTTTCTGTAGAGTCTTTAATCGCTGCTGAGATTTTCGATAGTATTGGGGTATGGGGACAGATTCTCCAACACTAGTTACTAAGAATTCCTTCAGTCCCATATCAATTCCCAGAGTGTTTTTTAATGTAGGTTCAACAATAGTAGTCAAAGCTGGAACTGATTTGTCTTCTAGGGATAAAGTTACATAATAACCATCTGCTTTACGGCTAATTGTTACTGTTTTAATTTGAAAACCTTCTGGTATTGGACGATGCTGAATTAACTTTACTTTTCCTATTTTGGGCAAATTAATTTGATTTCCTTCAATACAGTTAAGTTTGATTTGAGGATAAGTAAAACTGCGATAACGTCCTTTTCCTTTAAACCTTGGTTTGCCTAATCGCTGCCCGTTTTTATCTGCTTTAAACCACCTATCAAAAGCTAGTTTTACCCGTTTAATGCAATCCTGGCATACCTGAGAATGAATTAATTTGTACTCCCGAAATTTATCTTTGGTATTGACCAAATCCTTTTTCTGAGAGTAATAATCTGGATTATCTCTTAGTTGAGGAATTGGCATCACTAAGGGGCAAGCGTTAACCGGACAACGGTTTTCTGACCACCATGAGAACCGCTCGCCTAATCTATAGTTGTACTGCCGACGTAACAATTCTAACCACAGTTCTATTGTGGCTATTTGTTCTTTGTTCGGCCTTAACTTGTATTGGTAGGCAGTGCGCATATCTGCTTTAACTTAGTGTATGCTTTTATTTTAACACCAATTTTTAAAAATGACAACTAATATGCAATCGGATTTTGTATCAAGTGGTCGTTCAGTGTCAGATTTAAAAGCCCATTTAATCTTAACAACCAAATACAGGAAAGATGTTTTTACAGCATCAATGCTGGCTCGGTTAAATGAAATTTTGGAAGAATTATTAATTAAATGGGAGTGTAAATTAGTAGAATTTAATGGGGAAGAAAACCACGTTCATATTTTGTTTCAGTATCATCCCAACGTTATGTTAAGCAAGCTAGTTAATAATGTTAAAACAGTTACAAGCCGACGATTAAGAAAAGAATTTTCAGAACAAATTAATGCTATTTACTGGAAAGATGTTTTATGGAATGGCTCTTATTTTATTGCTTCTTGCGGTGGGGTAACAATTTCCACTTTGAAAAAGTACATTGAAAATCAGAAAACCCCAGAATAATATTGTAAATTAGTGGGACATCGAGTCCCACTAATTTACCGCCAATTCATCTCACACCAAATTAAAATTATGGTGTGAGGCTTCTTGGCGGGTCAGCTAAAAAAGGATAGTGATATCAAATCCGCTGGCTTCGGAGTAATATAATTCTATCGTCAGTAGGGGCGTTAACGAAGTTATGCGAAGCAAACGGCCTTTCACCCTTACAATATTAACTATTCTCCCCATAATCTTAAATTGTACCAATGCTACCAGATTTGATATAAAAACCTTATCCCTTTCAACCTTTCTTGCCCTTCTGC
>NZ_CEZPJD010000142.1:0-13033 GCF_983059655.1 Okeania sp. | reverse complement strand
TTCCCTGTTCCCTGTTCCCTGTTCCCTGTTCCCTGTTCCCTGTTCCCTGTTCCCTCGTTTGACATAATCAAAAATCCAAGAAATAACTAATTTGGCCCGATCGCACTGAAAGAATTTGAGTATCTTGTAACCACTGACCATCAAAACACCCCAAATGAGTAGTAGTAATCAAAGTTTGAAAACGGTCAGTAATTACTTCTAACAACTGATTTTGTCGATGTAAATCTAATTCCGCTAACACATCATCCAATAAAAGCAACGGTGCTTCCTTCACTACCTGCTCAATAAGTTGCAACTCTGCCAACTTTAACGCTAACACCAAAGTACGCTGCTGTCCTTGAGAAGCATATTGTCTTGCTGGAGTATCATTAATAGTAAAAGCTACATCATCTCGATGAGGGCCTACTACTGTAGTACCTTGATATTGTTCGGCGATCGCCCGTACCTTAATTTTTTCTAAAAAAGCCTGACGCACACCCTCCAAACTATCTTGAATAATTAATTCCTTACTATCAACCATCACATTCGCCAAATATTCCATCTGCAAAACTTCCATATTTCCAGCGATCGCCCTATGCCACTCACTCGCTAATGGTACTAATCTCTGCAAAACACGCTGTCTTCGGCGAATTACCCGCGCTCCAGTAGTGGCCAACTGAGCATCCCACAAAGCTAACTCTTGAGGAGAAATAGAATTTATTGAACCAGTAGTTTCTGCTGCCATTTTCTGTTGGCGAATCTGCTTTAACAAAGCATTCCGTTGGCGCAAAACTTGATTGTACTGTTGCAGAATGTGAGCATAGACAGGTTCGAGTTGTACTAATAGTCGGTCTAACCAGTGACGACGTACTTCAGGTCCACCCCTGACTAAATCTAAATCTAGACTGGAAAACTGAACCACATTCAGAATACTTAAAAAGTCTAAATGGCGACGTAAAGTTTCACCATTAATTGCTACAGTGCGTCTACCTTGACTCCGTACAGTTAAAGTCAGCTCAATATTTCCCACTTGTCTTTCTAAGTTAGCTTGTATTTGTCCCGCTGGTTTGCCATCTAAGATTAAATCGCGATCGCGACTCACCCGATGAGATTTGAGAGTGGAAAGTAACTCTACTGACTCCAGTAGATTAGATTTACCTTGGGCATTATCTCCCACTAAAATTGTTTTGGCAGCATCAAAATTAACTTTCTGGTCTAGATAGTTCCGAAACTGTCGTAAATGTAAATGTCTAAGGTACATATTCAATGAATAATGAATAATTAATAATTAATAATTAAAGAATTATGGTCTAAAGCCTCCCCTTTTAAGAGGAAAAAGCGGTCGTTTGCTTTGCAACGCTGGCGCGAAAAGCGCAGCTTCCCGTAGGGTGAGATGGATGGGTTTCCTAACCATATCCAATCGACCAAGAGAAAAGAAAATATTCCTTATATTCAATTCCGTAATACCATTTCTCCATGAAGTTGCACTTAATATAAAGACGAGAATAGTCGGCATAATAAGGTATGAGCAAAAATTATTAAGCGCATTGTTACAGAGAAATGGTATAACGGTTTTAACCAGAAGTAATTATCAATGATTCATTATCCATTATCAATTAATGAACAGGACTCAGAAGTCAGGAGGGAAAAAAATTATAAAGATTTGGTAATTTTAAAGATAGAGAATGTTTTTATACGATTCGTTTTGTAGCTCTATAAAATCTTACTCATAACTAATAACTTATAACTTTGTTTTGTAACTCTATAAAATCTTACTTTTTACTTTTTATAATACTATGAAAATAATATTCTTTGGCACACCCCAATTTGCTGTTCCTACTCTGGAAAAATTATTAACTCGTCCAGAAATTGAAGTTGTCGCAGTTGTCACCCAACCTGATAAGCGACGGGGACGTGGTAATAAACTCATCCCATCCCCAGTTAAGTCACTAGCAGTTTCTCACAGTATCCCTGTTTGGCAACCTCGTCGAGTTAAAAAACATACTGAAACTCTCAATTTATTACGACAAGCACAAGTAGATGTATTTGTGGTAGTTGCTTATGGACAGATTTTGTCTGTGGAAATTTTAGATATGCCGAAGTTGGGTTGTGTAAATGTTCATGGTTCGATTTTGCCCAAGTATCGCGGTGCAGCTCCTATTCAGTGGTCTGTATATCATGGTGAGAAGGAAACAGGCAATACCACGATGTTGATGGATGTGGGGATGGATACTGGTCCAATGTTGTTGAAGAGTATTACTCCTATTGGTTTGTTGGATAATGCTGCATCTGTGGCGGAAGTTTTGGCAAAGGATGGTGCTCATTTATTATGGGAAACTTTGTTGAAGTTGGAGAAAGAGGATATTGAACCTATTGCTCAAGATAATTCTTTGGCAACTTACGCTCCGCTGATTCAAAATTCTGATTATCAAATTGACTGGTCAAGGAGTGCTTTGGAAATTCACAACCAAGTAAGGGGATTTTTTCCTAACTGTGTCACCAATTTTCGGGGTCAGTCTTTGAAAGTAATGGCAACTGTGCCAGTGGGTGCTGAATATTGGTCGGAGTTGCCACCTGAGTTGCAGAAGTTAGAGAAGGTCTGGTCTTCTGAGTCTGAGGTTTCTGGGAGTGTGGGGGAAGTAGTGAAAGTTATTAAGGGTTTGGGGCCAGTGCTGCAAACTGGGGCTGGTTGGTTGTTATTGTGGCAGGTCCAGTTGTCAGGAAAGAAGGCGGTTTCTGGTTGGGATTTTGCTAATGGTACTCGTCTAGCTACGGGGGAAATGATTGGCAGTTAGGATGGGTAATTTCAGTTATCAGTTATCAGTTATCAGTTAACAGTATCTCCTACCAGAGTACTATGCTTTATAAACATCTTTCTTAACATAAAACTTGACAAAATATACAAGTTATGATTTAGCATCTAAAAGGTTTTTGTCAGAGAAAAACTGTATTAATAAAGTACATTTTTTTTGATAACTTAAGTAGTTTTTCCTATCTACTCTACTATGATTATCTCTCCCTTCTCCCCTGCTCCCTACTCCCCTTCTCCCCACTCCTTATAAGGGATAGTACTAAAGTAGGAGGTAAAAAAATACTTAATTTTCTTTTTTTATCCTCTTCAAAGGGGGGGCTTGATATATAATCCGGTTATACAGTAATTGCAAAATTACTTCCTCAGAATTACAGATGTTCTGCTTGAATACGAATTTAAAAGTTTACATAGTTCAAATCTTTTCTTGACTCCGTGCCTCCTGACTCCTGTTTGCGGAGCATTCCGTAGGAAATTCTGACTTCTTAGCAATACGATAACTAATTACCCGGATTCTAGACCTGATGTTCTGGTCATTGGCTGTTAAACTTATCAATTTAAATTATCTTTTCTTTTGCGGGTTTAATACCCCAGCGTCGATGGAGGTGCTTAAAATTGTTTTGGATGTGGACACCATAAGCAATTTTCCCTTCTGCCTTCTTCAAAGTTTAGTTTCAACTGAAAATAATGAATAGGAATTAATTTAGACTATGTTGACAATTTTACAAGTATTAGACTCTCCAACCATCAATTTCCTACTCTTGATTAAAGAGGAGCTAAGTAATTTTCTAGGAGATTTACTAATTTGGACTATTTTAGCCTTTATTTTATATATAGTAGTCTTTTATGGGGCTAGGTTTTTATTTCGGAAGTTAAATAATGAAATAGGAATTTTAACTCTAAACATTTTACAAACTCCTCTGCCGATAATTTTGCTCCTGATTTTTCTCAGAATAGAAATTGATAATTTAGGCTATTTAGAATATTTAGATCTTATTAAACGATTATTGACTGCAGCAATTATTGCTTTCAGCAGTTATTTAGTAAGTGAATTATTTACTCAGGTAGTTGCTTACTACCTCAGTCAGTACGCAGAAAAAACAGAGGCAGAGTGGGATGATGTATTACTTCCTATCATTAAGAAGATTCTACCAATCATTATATTCTTGATAGGAAGTTTTTTATTTCTACAAACATTAGGAATAGATTTAACTGGGTTATGGGTAGGATTTGGGGGTGTGACATTTGTACTCAGTTTTGCACTGAAAGATATTTTATCTAACTTTTTTAGTGGTTTGGTATTATTGATAGATACGCCATTTCAATTTGGTGATGTTGTTGCTTTAAAGGATGGCTCGACCGCTGTAATTAAATCTGTAGGAATTAGGTTGACAACTTTATATTTGATTGAAAGTCATTGCGACCTATTTCTTCCTAACGCAGCTTTAGAAAGTGAAAAGCTGATTAATTTTAGTCGTCCGAATCCAAATTATTACTATACAATTACTGTACCAATCAGAGGTGACTGTGACCCAAATCAAGCTATTAAAATTATTGAAGAAGTTGTGTTGAGTCATCCAGATACTTTAGGAGACTTAGATAAAAAGTTGGTGGCTATAGAAAATTTTTACAGGGTAAAAGATCAATTGTTAGAGACACAGGATAATCTTTTATCAAAGAAAGAATTTGGTCATAAGCGTCTCATAGCAGAGCAAAAATTAAAAATTAAGCTCGCAGAAATCAAACAAGCAATGAAAGATTTGATTAGCAAAATTAAGTTTCTAGAAATGGAAGGACTTGATGGAGGAGAAATCAGACAAATTCAAGGTTATTATTTGGAAATACTTAGAACAATAGGCTTTGAAATAATTTCAGAAAAAACAAGAGGTAAAAAGTTGTTATCTTTGAAAGAATCAGAAAATATGGATGAAGATACTCTGATTAATTTGCTAAGAAGTTGGTACGAAAATTGGCAGGAAGATCCAGATATAATTGAGGAAGATAATCAAGTTTTAAGAGTTGAGTTGGAAAGAAAAATTGCTTTTTTAAAGATGAGAATGGATAAATTCTTACAGCAAATTGTTAATGCTAATAATAGTTTCTTGGAAACTAAGTTAGATGACTATGGTGAGGAGTTATGGAAATGGATGGAGGATAGATTTCAAATTTATGCTGCTTGGCAACACCCCAAAATTTGGATGAACAATGTGACAATAGGAAAGACTGGAGAAGGGACTATAGATTTGGCGGTCAAGTTTTTTATTGATAATGTGAAATTGGAACAATGTCAGCGTGGTAACCGCATCCGTAGTGAAGTTCATGGAGAAATTGTGAGGCGACTAAGGCAGGCTTATTTTTACAGATAAAGTACCCAATGGGGAAAAATCATGTATGGTATTTACTACTTCTTGAGAAAATTATTTTTGGACTTACATTTGAATACTTAATACAATCAAGTTGGATAAAAATAGAGTTGTTTTTTTTGACCACTAATTATACTCAATCCGGTTTATACAGAACCTTCATTTATAAAGGTAGGGAAGAAGGCAGAGATCATCTATACTAAAATAGTTAGAGAAGAATTTGAAAAACGTGCTTTTGATAGCCGGATTTGGTATTACTTGGACTATAATTGATGCATTGGACGAAGTAAAAATTAATATTTTTATAATGAAAATTATTAGAGAATTAGGCTAATATACTCTTGTTTATGTTTAGTGTTTTCTGTAAAAAAAATACCTGCTATGGTTGCTAATCAAGAATTGACAGAAAAAATTTCTAATCAAAGTCCAGAACCTCAAGTTTTTCAACTCAAAACTCAACTTTTGAGTAAGGGAAGAAGTGACTATACTATAGCCAAAACTGATTTAATGAGCGTGAGAATTAAATGTTACGCTCAAGGGGGAGAAAATGTTCTACACTCTCATCCTGGAGAGGACCATACTTTTGTGATTTTAGCTGGAAAAGCTAGGTTTTTTGGCAAAGATGGTGAAGTTGGAGTATTCAGCAGAAACCAAGGTATATTAATTCCTAGAGGTGGTTTTTACAAGTTTCAAAGTTGTGGAGACGAACCTCTAGTTATGTTGAGAGTAGGTGCAGAAAAGGAAAAAATTCCAGTTAATCGTATTGGTATCGATGGTAAGTCATTACCAGGAAAATCCAAGGAAAACAAGCACGAAGATGGTGTGCCGATAGAAGGTTTATATTATGAATAGCTACTTTCTTAAATAGCAAAGTTAATTAAGTTTTGAATCAATGAATGTTGTTAGTCATTCCTTCTCTAGAAACTACTAAGTTTTTATTAGTAGCTTCTGGAGAAGATTATTGATATGAGAAGGAAGAGGGAAGAAGGAAGAAGGCTTTAGTTATCTAGAACAGAAGACTTAAAAGTCCGAAAAAACTTAAATTTTTTGTAGATATTCACCCTTGGGTTTACACAAACGATCAAGTGCAGACATGATATTATTCGGTAAAAAATTTAAGGATATATGAAAACTCTAAAACTTAGATTCCTATTACCAGAACTGGCATAATAAAAGTTATACATAAATATAGTCATATGACAATTAATAAAGCTTTTATCCTAAACTAAAAGCAATAGCTGATGGCTGACAGTTGTTTGTGCATCATTGCCGGAGAAAATCTTAACAGTAAAATATTATAAATTTTCAAAGAATATGACCTATTTGTGGCTAACATTAGCAAGTATTTTTGGGTGGTTTGTCAGTACCCTAGCAGGTGGCGGTAGTTCATTTCTTTTAATGCCATTCATTGGTTTTTTTTTAGGCGCTCTAGCCATCCCACCAATTATTACAACTGGAGCAATTATTGGTAATGCAGAACGTGCTTTTACTTATCGACAAAAAATTAACTGGACAGTAATTTTGTGGGAACTACCTGGTGCTATTGTTGGTGCTTGTTTGGGGGCTTTTATGTTGACCCAAATTTCTGTAGGATGGTTGAGTTTTTTAGTAGGATTATTTCTAGTTATCTCTGGGATAAATTTAATTATTAAGAATCAAGAGCAATCTTTTACTGTTCGTGCTTGGTATTTTTTACCAGCAGGTTTTATTTATTCCTTTTTATCTGGCATTATTGGTAGTATGGGACCAATACTTGCACCTTTTTACCTTAATTTTGGTTTAGAAAAAGAGGAACTATTGGGCACTCAAGCAGTAAACCGGATGGTAGTTCATATTGTTAAAGCGATCGCTTACACCATTTTTGGTACTTTAACTTTGCCTTTGTTTGGATATGGGATACTCATAGGAATAGCTGCTTTTCCAGGTAATTGGTTGGGTAATTTAGTATTAGAAAAAATTAGCCCTCAATTATTCCGTCAGCTAGTAATTATGTTTGTACTTTTTAGTGGTTTATTCATTCTCTGGGAACAAAGGAATATATTAATATTGTGGTAGATTTGGCACTGAATATTAAAAAAATTTAACCAATATTTTTTTGTGATGAGAATAAAATTTCATCCACGTTTTCTAAGGTCATTTTTTGTCGGTCAGCTAAATTTTTAATTGTTTGAGTAATAGCTTGAATTTGGAAGTTGTCTAAATTCAGACCGAGTTGAATAGCACGATGAGCAATACTATTTTTGCCTGTAAGTTTATGATTGATTAAAATTGACCGATTCAAATCAAAATCACTGGGATTTATTACTTCATAAGTCCTAGTATTATTGAGAATTGCTTTGGTATGAACTCCAGCTTTATGATTAAAAGCAGCTTCCCCGACAATACAATGGTTAAAAGGAATAGAAAGTCCCATCTTTTCCGCTACTAATTGATTTAATTGATGGAGATAAGAGAGAAAATATTTATTATTTAAAGTTTCTGGATCGAGGGTATAAAGACGAGCAATTAATCCAGCTAAAGGAGTAATACCATTACGTTCACCAATCCCTAAAACAGTTGTATCAATATGAGTTGCCCCTGCTTCAAAAGCAGTAAAACTATTAGCAATGGCACAACCTGTATCATTATGACCGTGAAATTCTATATTTTTAGAAAAGCATTGTCTTATCTTTTGAATTAGTTGATAAACCTGGTGGGGAGTTGCTATGCCTACTGTATCAGCTACTCCAAAGCGATTGACTATTCCTAATTTATCAATTGCTAAATAGACTCGCAGTAAATCTGAAAGAGAGCTACGAAATGAATCTTCAGTAGAAAAACGCAATTCTGCTTGAGGATTTTTTTGATGAATAAAAGTTATAACTTCTGTAGCTATATCAATAATTTCTTCAATACTTTTACGATGACCAAATTGACGTAAAATTTGTGAAGTACTGATGAATAGATTAATGCCATCTACACCTGTATCTAGGGCTATTTTTGCATCTTCTAGATGGCAACGAATGTGGGTGACAACTTTAGCTTGTAAACCTAATTGAACTAATTTTTGACAATCTTGATAAGATTGAGGAGAAGCTCTCGGAGAAGTAACTTCTATGTATTCTACTCCAAATCTATCTAATCCTTTAGCTATTTCAATTTTATCACTCGTAGAAAAGTTAGATTTAAAAAATTGCTCTCCTTCTCGCAAAGTAGAATCAACTATGGCTAATTTACTTAATAGCATTTTTTTAGTTTAGGCATAATTCTATAATTTTCAGCTAAACATATTGCAGCAATTATAGTTAGTATGATTAATTACAATTAATGTCACAAAAAAATGCTATATGTTAAATATATTTAAGAATATTTAATAACATTTAAGTTATTGTTAAAGCATAAGGAAGAAGGAAGAAGGGAAAATCTTCCTTTGTCTGAGTTTTAGGCTTTTGATACGTCCTAACTTTTGCTTCGACTGCTATAAAATCTATCAGAGAATGTTGAAAGAGGACTCCCATTATAATTTTTAATTTAGCGGTGAGATGAATTTCAACCAGAAAAATAATTGCGCGATCTCGAAACAATTGTTGTGTTAGGGTTATATAATTTTTAGAAAGCAGCAAAAACCACAAACTTGATTACTTTAACTTACCAGTACAAGCTTAAACCAACTCAGTATCAAGAGGCAGAAATTAACCACATTCTTGATGTCTGTAAAAACCTGTATAACTATGGCTTAAGAGAGCGTAAAGACTGGGTAAATTCCAGAAAGTCACCAATCAATAGTTGTTCAATTATTTCTGAGTATATAATACCTGCTGATGCCCCTTATCCTAATTACAATTATCAAGCAAAAAGCTTAACCATCGCTAAGAAAACTAATCCTAAATTAAAGTCAGTAAATGCTCAGGTATTACAACAAACTTTAAAAACTGTAGACCGAGCTTTTTCGGAAATGAAAAGTTTAGGCAAAGGCTTTCCAAGATTTAAGAAAAAGATGAGAAGCTTTGTTTTTCCTGCCATGCTGAAAAATTGTTTAGGTTACGGTAGATTCAAGCTACCGCAATTGGGGTGGATTAAAATTAGACAAAGTAGACCTTACCCCGAAGGGATGACAGCTAAACAAGCTAGGATAGTCAAAAAAGTTAGTGGTTATTATTTGATGATTACTTTTATTTCATCAGAATCAGTGCCAGATAATTCAGTAGGTAAAGTATCATTAGGTATAGATGCAGGCATAGAAAGTTTTGTAGCTACTTCTACAGGAGAATTAATCAAGTCTCCTAAGTTTTTGTTAGGCCAGCTACGCAAGCTGAAATTGGCGAGCGACCCCGCGTCGCCTCCAGGCGCAAGCGGTCAGACCCCGCGTCGCCGCCAGCTCGCTTGCGGAATGCTGACCAAGAGAGGGAACGCGCGAGCTTGCTGCAAAGAAGGCTAAAACATAAAAATAAAGGGTCAAATAACTGGTTAAAACTCCAGCATAAAATAGCTAGACTACATGAAAAAATAGCTAATACTAGACGTGATTGGCATTTAAAACTGGCTCATCAACTTTGCGATTTTACAGACAATATTTTTGTTGAAAATATGAATTTTAAATCTTGGTCTCAAGGTATTGTTAGAAAACAATCCCTGGATTCTGGAATTGGTCAGTTTATCAACGAAATATTGCCTTATGTTTGCTGGAAACGAGGTAAGTATTATGCCAAAGTTGACAAAAATTATACATCTCAAGAATGTCTTTTATGTGGTTATATTCAGAAGAAGAAATTGTCTGATAGAAAACATAATTGCAGCAACTGTAATTATCAAATAAACCGTGATGTAGCTGCTGCAAAAGTGATTAGAAAAAGAGGACTAATAGCCGTGGGGCACACGGTTAAAGAAAAGCGCACCGCCTGCGCTGAGGTTCCCTCAGCGTAAAGACGGAGCAAGAAAGCTTGGGTCGATTGTCTATAGGGGGCGGTGCAATTAAGCTTGCTTGATTTGCTGTCTAGTTAAGAGTTTGAAGCAAGAATCTACCGTTATAATCTTTGATTTAACGGTGAGAGTGTCAAAGCAAAGCAATCTTATTTGGGTGCATCTCAATGCATGAATAAAGCCAAAAATTTATCGCTTTTAGGCCACAGGCAAAAGGCAACAGGGAATATATAGGAAAAAAGTATTTTTGCACATATAAGAGATGCACATAAGAGAGAGTCTTGTTGCTGTTAACGCAGTTCCTACGTAGGAGGCTAGCTAATAGCTGTTTGTGCAACATTCCGCAGGAAATGCTTACATAGTAGGAGACTTAAACCCTCGAATTTTTAAGTAATAAGTAAGCAAGAATTTTTTGAGTGATTTGTTGAGGTGAAAACTTAGTAGTATCTAAAAGCAAAGTTCTCTCAGGAGCAATTGCCTGTAAAGCTGTTTTTGTTGCTTCCGAATCATAATTTCTGCTCTCCTCAACCAAAATATTTAATCGTTCGCAAACATCTACAGAATTATATAGTCCTTTTTTAAGTAGAGTGCAAATTTCCTGCTCTTCATCAACAGTAAATAAATTGGAAGCTTCGGGCATGCCAAAATCAGAAAAACCCATAATCTTTTTAGGATTAACTACTTCATTATCTGGATATTTTGTGATTTTATCGAAAGCATCACTTCTAGTTAAAAGACGTTTTAAGCGAACTGATAATGGAGCATCCAAAATTATAAATTTAGCTTTTTTCAAAGTATTAGCAGCATAAGTAATTTCATTTTCTCCCCGTAAACCATCAAAAATTAATGGATGATTAATTAAGGAGGGATTAACTTGTAACTGGGCTAAAATATGACCCATACCTCCGGGAAAACTTTTTTGATACTGACGAGTATACTTGAAGCGTTCTATACGACAGATTGTTTGAACATTTTGCTCGTTTGTGACTTGAATATGAGGAATAATTAATTCTGTTGTTAGGGTGCGTCGATTGGGAAGTAAAGTGAAATTTAATCCAGATTCAATTAATGTATTAATGACTGTGCTTTTCCCTACACCAGTTAAACCTACAATAATTACTAGAGCTTCATTCTTGATAGATACCCAATCTTTAGATAGGGGGACACCAACACCAATTCCTGACTGTAACTGTCTAAAAGTTTGATTAACTTTAGTTATAGTTTGAATCATTTTAAGTTAAGTTTATGAAAAATTGAATTTTTTTTACTTAAATGATTATTATATACGATAAATCTTAAAAAAAAATAAAGAAGATGAGAAAGCACATTTTAAAAGCTCGATGTAATACTGTTCATTTAGGAGGTTTTTCCCACAAACTAGAGCCAGCATTAATAATTAATTCTGGCGATTGCATTGATGTAGAAACTTACACGGGTTATTATCTTTACGACAAAGCACCTAGAGAATTTCTAACTCCAGAATTTCTAGAAATTTGTCACAATTTACCAGCAGAAAGAAAAGTTGGTGTTGGTCCTCATTTATTAACCGGACCAATATATATTAATAATGCTAAACCAGGAGATGTATTAGAAATTATTCTGGAAAATATTTACCCTAGTTTACGGATGGGTTTTAATTCAATTCGTCCGGGATGGGGTGCATTACCCGAACAATTTACGGCAGCAAAACTAACCTTTATTCCACTAGATTTAGAAAAAAAGATAGCTGAATTTCCTCTTAATAGTGGGATAAAAATTCCACTTCAACCATTCTTTGGAATTCTCGGAGTTGCCACAGAAAATACTCAACGTTCATCTATTCCTCCTGGTATTTATGGGGGAAATATTGACTGCCGAGAATTACAAGTTGGTTCGCGAATTTTTTTACCTGTTTTTGTGCCTGGTGGTTTATTTTCTATTGGTGATGGCCATTCTGCACAGGGCGATGGAGAAATAAATGTAACGGCAATTGAAACTTCAATGAATGGCACTATTCACATTAAGATTAGGCAAGATTTACAATTAACTTCTCCTATGGCGGAAACATCGACTGATATTATTTCGTTTGGTTTTGGTAATACTTTAGATGCTGCTTTTGAATTAGCTTTACAGCAAATGATTAGTTGGTTAGAAAATTTTGTTGGGTTGAGTGCTGAAGATGCTTATATTTTGTGTTCTATTGCTGTAAATTTTCACATTACTCAAGTTGTGAATAGTCCTCATAAAGGGGTTCATGGAATGTTATCAAAGTCAATATTATCCACAACAAACTCTGTTATGTAGAAGAAATTATGGTTGTGAATAATAGTGTAGGCTTTTATATGAATAATATCGATACTGTTGATGGGGTGAAAAATTTAGCGATCGCTACTTCTTTTCGGAGTGTTTCACACAATGATGATTTTCTGGTGCTTTGAGGCATTGCATAATTGCCGGATGATTTTATCAGAGAGGAGCAACTATAATCCCCGTGTCTCCGTGTCCCCGTTTCCCCGTGTCGGCCTCAATCATCTCAGTATTCAGCAACGCTGCTTTGATGGTGTGAGTATCCCTTCTATGTATATTCAGTAACGAAATGTTGTTTTTGCGTTGAATAAAAAGTCATGCGCAGGGGCGAGCGACCCCTAATAAGTAAATCCTATCACGATTTTTTTGGGGATGCAAGAGGAAATACCTTGCCGTTTTTTTTGAGCTTTACACAATGATATTTTTTCTTTGGTTGTGAATCATAGTGTCGGCTTTTATATGAATAATATTGATACTGTTGATGGGGCGGGCAAATTTGGCGATCGCTACTTCTTTTTGGAGTGCCTCACAGAATGATATTTTTCTGGTGCTTTGATGGTGTGAGTATCTCTTCTATATATATTCAGTAACGAAATGCTGTTTTTGCGTTGAATAAAAAGTCATGCGCAGGGGCGAGCGACTCCCAATAAGTAAATTATATCACGATTTTTTTGGGGATGCAAGAGGAAATACCTTG
>NZ_CEZPJD010000141.1:8312-13080 GCF_983059655.1 Okeania sp. | reverse complement strand
GTCAAACTATGTCTGGTGTTGGTTTAACTGCTTCGGGTGTTGGTCAAACTATGTCAGGTATCGGTTTAACCACTTCCGGCATGGGCATGAATATGTCAGGGGTTGGTTTAACTGCTTCAGGGGTAGCTCAAACTATGTCCGGTATCGGTTTAACTACTTCCGGCATGGGTATGGGCATGAATATGTCAGGTGTAGGTTTAACTGCTTCAGGGGTAGGTCAAACTATGTCCGGTATCGGTTTAACTACTTCCGGCATGGGTATGGGCATGAATATGTCAGGTGTAGGTTTAACTGCTTCAGGGGTAGGTCAAACTATGTCCGGTATTGGTTTAACTACTTCCGGCATGGGCATGGGCATGAATATGTCAGGTGTAGGTTTAACTGCTTCAGGGGTAGCTCAAACTATGTCCGGTATCGGTTTAACTACTTCCGGCATGGGCATGAGTATGTCAGGGGTAGGTTTAACTACTTCAGGCATGGGCATGAATATGTCTGGTGTAGGTTTAACTGCTTCAGGCATGGGCATGAATATGTCTGGTGTAGGTTTAACTGCTTCAGGCATGGGCATGAATATGTCTGGTGTTGCTGCTTCTATGCCACCAGTTCGCCCACGCAAGTTCTGGTTAGTTGCTGATGCCGAACTAATTATTTACGGTGCAACGGAACCGGATGCTACTGTAACTATTGGCGGACGACCTATTAAACTCAACTCTGATGGTACTTTCCGTTTCCAGATGGCCTTCCCTGATGGTTTAATTGATTATCCTATTATGGCAGTGGCTGTCGATGGCGAACAAAACCGCTCTATACACATGAAGTTCAATCGTGAAACCCCAGAACGTCGCACTAATACAAAGCAAGAAGCTGTTTTGGAATGGGCATAGCAACTCTCATATTTTTGAGGTAGAGTAAACAGGTTTTGTTTGAACTATTGATAACTAAGGCATAAGTAGCGATAGGTCATTGCTACCTTGCTAAATAACCCCTGGTAAAGTCCGGGGGTTTATCATTGAATCAGTTAGAAATGGTTAATATTAAGCTTCAGCAGTACAATTTATAGCGGTTTTCATATTTCATAGAATACAACTATCAAGAGAGGAAATCTGATTTCTTGATATTCAATCCTCTCGATTTTAACCAGAGGTAATTATCCATTATTTATTATCAATTAATAAATGTAGTTTGCCTTTGTAAAAACAGCTATAATTAGCAAAGTAATCAAGTTATATAAAATCAATTTATTACTGATGAAGGTATCAGAAGTAACTCAAACATTAAAAATATTATTTGAAGAATCTTTGGCAATTCCATCTACTACTTCATGGCAAATAGAAACAGATAATTTTCGACTTTTAGTTCTACTTTCAGAAGATAAAAGTTGGCTGAGAATATTAATTCCGATTGCTCCTCAAGGAGATGCTCAACCATTTCTTGATAAATTACTTGAAGCTAACTTTGATTTAACTTTAGAAACTCGCTATGCTTTATATGAAAATGTCTTATGGGGAGTATTTCAGCATCATTTCTCTACATTAATAGTAGAAGATTTTAGTACAGCTATTCAAAGATTAATTGATTTAAAAGAACAAGGTATATCTAGTTATTTTAATGAAGTAATAGAAAATCGGATTGTTGAAGTAATTAAGGCAGCAAAACTTCAAGAACAAACTTTAGAAGCAACCATGCAAACTTTAGAACGCTTTTATGCAGAAGGTTTAATGGGTGAAATAGATATGAATTCAGAATATCGTGAAAAAACTTTGGCAGCTTGGCGTTATCAATTAGAGCGTTTATGGCCGGAAGTGGAACCTTGATGAAGTCAGAATTCAAAAGTCAGAAGTCAGAAGTTATCCTTGTAACTAGGATTTGAGCTTCGCTCCAAAAATATTTCGCCTTTTAAGGCGGGGTTTTAGACCCAAATTATTTTCATAAGTAAGAAGGTGTTAAGTTTGAGGTTGAATCATATCAAGAATCAAGTTTTATTATGTTATCTGCTTTCTATCTACTACTCAGTACTTACGCTTTAAGTATATCTGCCGCTTTTTTATTCTTTAAAAGAGATACTTTAAATCTTAATTATTCTGTAAAAAATGTAGGCACTTTTTATGACTTTGAAGGTGAAAAATTCAAATAAAAAAATGGATATTATTTCAATACTTAAACAAGATTATCAAAAATTTCCGGTCGATCAAACTTACAGTATTTACGCAGAAAATGTTTACTTTGAAGACCCATTAAATAAATTTAGAGGAATTGACCGTTATCAAAAAATGATCGGTTTTATGAATAGTTGGTTTAATGATATTCAGCTTGACTTACATGATATTAGTCATTCAGGAGATTTAATTAAAACCCGTTGGACACTTAGTTGGACAGCTCCTGTGCCTTGGAAACCTCGAATGGCAATACCAGGATGGAGTGAATTGAGACTCAATGCAGATGGACTGATTAACAGTCATATTGACTATTGGGATATCTCTCGGCTGGATGTTTTAAAACAGGTTTTTCAAGTGAAGTAGCTTCAACAATTAATAATTAACAATTAATAATTAATAATTACCTATTCTGTAATAGAAGGATTGACTAAAAAGATTTTTTTTCTTCTCTTGGTCGATTGAATATGGCGAAGAGACCCGCTCTTGAATGCTTTTTTCTCCATGAATGAAGATGCTTTATACCTTAATTTTTCGGTAAATAATTCTCAGTTTATTTTGCACAATTTTATAGATATAGCAATGTGCGCTAGCATATCTATAAAATTACAGGAACTGTCCAATAGCTAAAAGTCTTATATTATCGGTTTTTTATTCCCCCAGGTGAGCTGTTGCCTACGCACAGCGCTATATATTGACAAAAAAGCATAACTTTGATAACTGAAATCTCCTAAATGCTCGTAGATGCTGAAAAAGTAAAAAACCCGTTAAAGTTAAGATGTGTAAAAATTTTTCAGAAAAGGTTAAATAATTGATGCGCGTAATATTAATGACGGGAAAAGGTGGCGTTGGCAAAACATCAGTGGCGGCCTCAACGGGACTACGTTGTGCAGAATTAGGCCATAAAACTTTGGTTCTCAGTACTGATCCAGCTCACTCCCTGGCAGATAGCTTTGATATGGAAATGAGCCACGAACCTCGGAAGGTTAGGGAAAATCTTTGGGGTGCTGAGTTGGATGCTTTGATGGAATTGGAGGGAAACTGGGGAGCTGTAAAACGTTATATTACTCAGGTTTTGCAGGCGCGGGGTTTAGATGGTGTGCAAGCTGAGGAGTTGGCTATTTTGCCGGGAATGGATGAAATTTTTGGTCTGGTGCGGATGAAGAGGCACTATGATGAGGGCGAATATGATGTTTTAATTATTGATTCTGCTCCGACTGGTACTGCTTTACGACTTTTGAGTTTGCCGGAAGTTGGGGGTTGGTATATGAGGAAGTTTTATAAGCCTTTGCAGGGAATGTCGGTAGCTTTAAGACCTCTTTTTGAACCTATTTTTAAGCCTATTACTGGTTTTTCTTTGCCTGATAAGGAAGTTATGGATGCTCCTTATGAATTTTATGAACAAATTGAGGCTTTGGAAAAGGTTTTAACTGACAATACTAAGACTTCTGTGCGGTTAGTTACTAATCCTGAAAAGATGGTAATTAAGGAGTCTTTACGGGCTCATGCTTATTTAAGTTTGTACAATGTTTCTACAGATTTAGTAGTAGCTAATCGGATTATTCCTGATTCTGTGACTGACCCTTTCTTTAAAAAATGGAAGGAAAATCAACAGCAATATCGGCAAGAAATTCACGATAATTTTAGACCTTTGCCTGTGAAAGAGGTACCTCTTTATTCTGAGGAAATGTGTGGTTTGGCTGCTTTGGAAAGGTTGAAGGAAACTTTGTATGGAGATGAAGATCCTAGTCAGGTTTACTATAAGGAAAATACTGTTAAGGTAGTGCAAGAGAAGGGTAATTATAATTTGCAGTTATATTTGCCTGGTATTCCGAAAGAGAAAATTCAATTAAATAAAACTGGGGATGAGTTGAATATTAGAATTGGTAATCATCGTCGGAATTTGGTTTTGCCTCAAGCTTTAGCAGCGTTGCAACCTGCGGGGGCCAAAATGGAGGATGATTATTTGAAGATTAGGTTTGCTGAAGTAGCAAAAGTTTAGGATAGTTATTTTTTTGTCGGAGGAGGTTGAAATTTTTTCTTTTGCTAAAGGTGTCAAGATTATTTTTCAACCTACTCCTGCAAGAGAAGATGAAAAGTAAGTATAATTTATTTGGTTTTGAGCAGCAGTTCCTTTTCTAATGTAAGTATTTGCTAATATCTAAATTATTTTTCGTAAACTTGGAAGTTTTATTCAATCTAAATTTTTTACTGATATAACAGGTTGCTTTATTCTCAAAAAAATCTGTCAAAAGTTGAGGATTGTTATTTTTTTTAGGAGGAGGTTGAGATTTTTTTCTGTTACTGAAGCTGTCAAGATTATTTTTCAACCTACTTCTACAAGAGAAGATGAAAAGTAAGTATAATTTATTTGGTTTGGAGCAGCAGTTACTTCTCTAATGTAAGTATTTGCTAATATCTAAATTATTTTTCGTAAACTTGAAAGTTTTATTCAATCTAAATTTTTTACTGATATAACAGGTTGCTTTATTCTCAAAAAAATCTGGCAAAAGTTTAGATTGATTATTTTTTTTGTAGGAGGAGGTTGGTTTTTTTTGTGTCTAAATTTTTTACTGATATAACAGGTTGCTTTATTCTCAAAAAAATCTGTCAAA
>NZ_CEZPJD010000141.1:0-8212 GCF_983059655.1 Okeania sp. | reverse complement strand
TTAGAGTTACAACTTCAGATATTAACCATGCTTTGAGAGTTTTTGAGACGATTAATGATAGAGGCGTTGGATTAAATGCGATGGATTTGTTGAAAAATCTAATCTTTAAAAAAGCTAGTTCCGACGATTATGAAAAGCTTAATAAAAATTGGAAGCAAATAATAGACATTTTGGAAAGAGTTAAGGAAAAACCATTTAACTTTCTTCGTCATTTTATATTTGCTCAATATGATGCTAAACGAGATGAAGTACAAAGCAAAGAATATGAATGGATTTTAGAGAATGATAAAATCTGTCAATATTCAGATAATCCAATGTCTTTCATAAAAAATGTCACAGATAATGCGAAAGCTTATTCTTTCTTTTTGCAAGGTAAAAATTTAGATCAAACATTTAATAAATATTTAGATAATATTAGAAACTTAACTTCAACTTCTCGGCAACATATAAGTGTGTTACTTGCAGCTAAAAATCTAGAAAAACAATTGTTCTTGAAACTATGTCGTGAACTTGAAAATTTTCTTTTTCTCATAATAATCACAAAACAGAAGACTAATGAATATGAGCGTACCTTTATTTCATGGTCAGTCAAGCTACGCTCAGTAAAAACCCAGGAAGAATTAGATAAATTCTTAGAGGAAGAGATTTATGTTATCAAACAAAAATTAAAGGATAAATTTATAGAAGCATTTGAAAATTTTGAGGAATCTGACACTCAAAAATATAAATTAAAATACATACTAGCTAAGTTAACTCAATATATTGAGGAAAAAGCTCTTGGAGAAGAAAAACCTCAATCAGACCTGAATATTTTTTTAAAGTCTTCTATAGAAATAGAACATATATTACCTCAAAAGCCTAGTGAAGAAGTGGTTAAAAATTTTGATAAGCCTAATGAAATCAAAAAATATAGTTCAAAGTTAGGTAATCTTACTCTTTTAGAGAAATCTATTAACGCATCTATTCAGAATAATTCTTATTCTTCTAAAATTGAACCTTACAAACACTCAAAGCTATATCTAACAAAATCTATCGTTGAATCTATACGAGTGGGAAAGAATAGCCAGATAGTTGACATCCTCCCGACGCTGCTCTACGAGACAGCGCGGGATTCCTTAACATCACTGTTAGGGGCTTTCTGTTTCTTAGCACCTGCCTTTCCTACGGAATGCTCCGCAAACGGAGATTTACTCTCAGATGGTCTTACAGTCGCTCCACAGACTGACACTGCGAGTCCCACAGCCAAAATGTTAATTGCAGCGTTTATGTCCCTGTCATGGTGACTACCACATTCTGGACAATCCCACTCTCTAATATTTAAAGGTAATTTTTCCACTACATGGCCACAATTAGAACAACGTTTAGAACTCGGAAAATATCTATCAATCTTGATTAATTCCCGTCCATACCATTCAGCTTTGTATTCTAATTGCCTGACTAATTCTCCCCAGTTAGCATCACTTATTGCTTTTGCTAACTTGTGATTCTTGACCATATTTTTCACAGCTAAATCCTCAATCACTATCGTTTGGTTTTCTCTGATTAGTTGAGTAGTTAGCTTATGGGTGTAATCAAGTCTTGAATCTTTAATTTTTGCGTGTATCCTGGCTAATTTCAGCCTAGCCTTTTGATAGTTATTAGAACCCTTGGTTTTTCTAGATAGAGACTTCCCCGCCAATCTCAGCTTTTTGTGTAATTTGTTTATATTCTTTGGGTTAGCAATTTTTTCTCCATCACTGGTAGTAACTAAACTGGTAATTCCTAAGTCAATACCTATTTGTTTGAGTACTGGTTTAAGTTTTAAATCTCTGGTATCATTGACTCTCAAAGACACAGACCATCTACCAGAGGGGTCAAGTTTCACTGTTATTGTTGTTGGCACACAGTTTTGCGGTAGTTGTCTACTCCATCTAATAGGTAACGGTTCAGAGCATTTAGCTAAATAGACTTGACCATCTTTCCACTTAAATGCCGACTTCGTAAACTCAGCACTGCCACCATTACGCTTTTTCTTAAAGCTGGGATATTTAGTCCGTCCACTAAAAAAGTTAGTAAAAGCTGTTTGTAGATGTCTCAAACCTTGCTGCAATGGTACACTGCTTACTCTGTCAAGAAAATCTAAATCTTCCTGCTTTTTCCAGTTGGTAAGCATAGCTGAAGTTTTTTTGTAGCTGACTCGCTGTTGTTGTTCTAGCCATGCTTGAGTTCTTGCAGCTAAAGCTTTGTTATAGATGAGGCGTACACATCCCAAAGTTCTCCTCAACAGATTTTCCTGTTCCGGAGTAGGGTAAAACCTAAATTTGTACGCCTTTTCAACCATCTATAATTATTTGCTAATTAACTTTTTACGTTCTAAGACATTGTTTATGAAATATCAACATTGATTGCGATTCCCATCCCTCCGCTCCCTTGGAGGAGAGCGCGGGTCTTCTCGCAACATCTTGATAAAGCTGTTAAAAATTTAAAACCATTTGAGCAGTGGACTTCTAACTCAATCCAAGAAAGACAAAAAGTTTTGACAAATCTTGCTCTAGAAGTATGGAATATGAACATTTCCGAATAAGTGCAATCATCTAATACAAAATAAAAAAAAGATTTTTAGAGTATTAATCTCTAAATTCTCACCATGTAGATAAAACCACTGTAGCAATATTTTGAGAAATTTTAACCATAAGCCATTTTCATGTAGACTGATCCAATATGCTCAAAGATATTCAATAAAATAGAAATTAGAAATAAATACTATAACGATCTAGTTATGACTACGGAAGTTCGTACAACAGAAGCAGCATTTTTACTCAATATATCTACGGGTAGACTGCGGATACTACTCCAACAAAACAGAGTTTTAGGAGCTTATAAGGTAGAAAGATTTTGGATGATTCCCCTCAACAACCGAGGAGTACCGGAAATTATACCTGGTTGTCGCGGTCCTCAAGGAACCTGGAACAAAGCTGAACGTACAGGAAATACCTTTGTTCATGTTCTCCGAAAGACTATTGACTATAACCGAGACAATAAAACTTCTCATCCAGCAGTTGCTGTGAAAGTAGGAAATAAAAAGGATTATTGTCACGCTCTCAAAATTAATGGACCTTGCCAAATTGTTTATCAGCCCCATCAACCGAACAACAGTCAAGCAGGTGGAGCTCGTCTGTGGATTGAGGTTGAACCACAACATATTGTAGAGCGAATTTATTTTTCAAGAGGAGATTACGGTCCGCCTCCGGAAGTTACCGAACAGAGGCAAAAGTTTAAAAAAAAGAGGAAAGAAAAAACTCAAAAGTCTTCTCAGAAAAAGTGTTCGAGAAAATCAAAGAAAAAATCTTAGCCTACTTTCTTTAGGCAGCTCGAAAATATCTAGAATAGCTTTGAATTATTGGAGTTATGAAAAGACTCCCCAGATTTGTGCTGGATATTTAAGCTCAAATTTTCTTATCCTAGTAACAAAGGATAGCAAAATATATCGAGCTGTTAAAAAATTGAAACTGTTTAATATAGTAGACTTCTAACTCAATTGAAGAAAGACAAAAAATTCTGAAAAATCTTACTTTAGAAGTGCGGAATACGATCATTGCAAGAAGAATTGTCGGAAAATTTTTTGCAAAGTTATTAGGGAATGGAAAGCTGGAATAAGTTGAGAAGATTTTCCTGACAGAGACAAGAAATTTCTTATTGTGTCTAAACTAATCATACTTTCTCATCTTTGGAAAGAATTAAGTTGAGAATATTCAATTCATTGGAAGTTAAAAGATAGCGATCGCTATAAATTTTTTCTAGCATTTCTCCTAAGCTATAACTGCGAAAAACAATAAATGGAAACTTCCGATATTTCCGACCAATGGGTAAAGTATTGTAGGAAGGATAAAGATAGTGAACGTATTGAGATAAAAGGGTTCTAAATTCTGTTTCTTCTTCTTCTTCAGGTTCAGTTTTAAAATATTCACTCATCAATTCTAGACTCATAAATACAAATAATGGTAGAGCATAATATTGGTCTAAGTTTTGACTATTTTGTTCAAACCATTGGGTTCTATTAATATCTCCCTTGAGCAATTCAACAAATTCTAATACGCTACCTTCCATTGCAGATATGAGATTAGGTGGATAATCTTTATTTCTGCTAATTTTTTTCATTTTTTCTACTAATTCATCATTAGCAAACTGTCTAATTTGTGATTCTAATTTTATCAAATAAGTTTCTTCTAATCTATGTTCATAAATAGGAACTACTAATAAATTGCCTGTGAGATGACCTGTTTCGATATTTCCAAAATCTAGTAATCTATCAAGTTGGTGACAATAGTGGGAAAATTTTTGCTTAAAAGATTCCATTAGTGAAAGATAAGAACGATATTGGGAATCTGATTTTTTAGATTTATTTTCATCTTCAAGTAAAACAAAATCTGCACTACTAAAAATTTTTGTCAAACTTGTATAAACATCTTTAAGAGTTTGTTTTTGAGGATGACGACGATGTTCATTTTTTAATTCTCTGATTAGATTAGTTATTTGACTACTAAATGTATTTCCAGCAGCAGAAATAGATTTTCCACCAATAGGAATCATCATAAATTGTTTCATTCCTAAACTACCTGCACCAGTTATTCGTGTCATTATTGACAATTTGAGAATTAATAAAATATTCCAGATATTTAACAAACTTTCTGCTAAGGATAATTTTTGTTCTTCAGTATATTCTTGCGGAGATATATTTTCTTCTTGAGGGTAATAAATGGCGCGATCGCTCAAATAAAAGGTTATTTGTTTTGGTTGATTATCTAAAGTTTTTGCTGTGTTATTTTCCCAATATTCTCCCCGCGCTCTATAGATAACTTGTATGATTTCCATTAAATTTCTTTCTATTTGAAATTTAGGAATTTCTACTAACATTATTTTAGCTTTAGGAAAGGATAAACCTCGACTTGCTGAAGATGTCATAAATACAACTTTGACATCTTGTTTACATCCTTCAATTTTGCTCTTTTTTTCATCGGATAAATTAGCGTGTATTTCTAGATAGTCTGTATATTGTTCAAATTTTCGAGACTTACTAATTTTTTCTATTAATTTTTGTAGTTTTTGTTTGTCTTGAATATAAACTAAGATTTGACTAGATTTGGGATTATCTAAATAGGAATTTATATCAGATAAAATATTGGCTTGAACTGTTTTGATTAACTCTTTATTGTCATCTTTAAATTTGGCCTCATTAAATTGATAACATTGGAGGAAAATTTTATAAGTAATATCTAAATTACTAGCAGGATAAGAATTAGCATTAATAGCAATTGCTGGTTGTTTATTAAAGTCAAAATTCTCTACTTGTAGGGGCGAATTGGTATTTGCTCCTACAGACCGAAAATAAATTTTATCTGGTTCTGGGGAAGTCTGAGATAAGTGTTGTTTAATAACCTCTTTTTCGACAATAGAAGCATCAGCAATAATGACTTTTGTATTAAATCTAAATTCAGGGTTAGTCAAATCGTAATCTTTCAAAAAATCCTTAATTCCATGCAAAAAATTTACCCCACTATCGTCTCCAGTTAGCTCATCTATCATGATGAATATATGCTTTATTCTCTGAGAAATTTCTTGCATTTTTTCAGGCATTACACCTGTATTTCGGTTATAAGCATCTTTGAATATTTTCCGGAGATGGTTTAGAGTATCTCCACCATTTGATGTTTTTCTTAAAGATTGAATTGAGACTGTAGCAACAATATTATTAGAAATATTTTGATTAATAGTTGTATATATTCCCTGGCAGATACTATCGAGAACTCCTGCACTTTTTTCCCCAATGTCTTTAATATTATCTTGAGTTTCTCTGTAAAACCGAGACTTTCTACGGGCAGTTTTTTGGGGATGTTTGGGAACTAAACCCTTATGAATAAAATTGACAGTATTTTTAATGAAATTATCTTGACGGAAATTGGAATGATAACTAACTGTAGGTTTGCCATTATTTTCTTTAATCAGAATGGAATTTGTAGTGAGACCAAATATTTTATTGCTGCATAAAGACTCGCCAGTTTTAGACTTAAACTTATTGATTAAATCGACATTAACTTGAGTGCGGGGACTAACATAAAATAATAGAAATCCATCTTTAATATGAGATTTGAGAAAATTGGCGATCGCTGTAGTTTTTCCTATACCTGGATTACCTGTTAAAAATACATAAGTTTTATCACTTTTCAGAGCTTTTGTAATTAATTCAGCATGAGCATTTCTTAAAGTTAACTTGGGAGGAACATCCATTTCTTTTGCTAAATCATCTGGGATAATACCCACGGAATTAAAGAAACCATCAATTTTTTCTTGATGAACTACTGGAGTAATTTTATCCTCCTTCCCATAAAGATTTTCTACAGATAATTCTTGGGCAAATTTTCTCCCATTTTGAAAACTCTTTTTGGCATTAATTTTAATTGTTTGCAAAACTTCCTGACGAGCCATTTTTATATCTTGCTCCTTCGGTTCATTTTGATAAATATCTGCACAAGTCTCAAGAATATTGATATTTTTTGGTTGTAAACAGAGAGAACTAATGTTGCGGTCGCTATATCCTACTACATTAAAAAGTAATGACTTAGAGTTATCTAATATATCGGTCTCTTTCTGGAGAAAATTATAGAAACTATAAGCATAGGCACCAGCTTGAATTAACTTCGTAGTTTCTTTATCCTTACGTTTAAAAGCTGTAAAATATCGTTTTAAATCTGGGGAAAACTCTAAACCAAAATCTTGAGCATCTCCCGTATCTATTCGCAGTTTAGAAAAAACACTTTTAGAGCGTATATGTTTAATATCTCTCATCAACATTCGGCGCAATACTTCTATATTATCCAGTGGTTTTAAATCTTCCATTGATTTGATGGAAAATATCGACAAGTCTACACAAATAATTCTAATTTCTCTCCGGTAACGTAGCAGAATTAAAGTATCTGCTTGTAAAAATTCTCCTTTTTTGTGGTACTTGGTAACGTAATTGTTTAGTTGACTATCTAAAACATCAGCAGATAAAAATTGAGATAACAATTTGCTATTTGCTTGTTGTCTATCCTTGGGGTTATAACCAAAAGCATTATCTCCATCAAAGCTACATTGATAGTATAAAATTTCCGGTTTTCTCAGGTGGAGTTTCCAACCAGTTGACTTGATATATTCACGGAAAAAATTTAATCCACCAATAAACCCTTTCTGAATAAAATATTGACTCCATATTTCCAGATTATTAATACTTCCTTGGCTAAATATTTCCTCTGCATCTGCGATTTTTCTAACCAGAGTTGGTAATCTGAGTTTTTCTAAATCTTGACGATATAGATCGCCAAAGTAATTTGGATATTTCTGGTGTTGAATATCGGCAAGTACGCCAATATTAAATCCTACTTCAAATAAACGTCCTAAATATTCAGTAAGTGGCATAATTTTCTCCTTTTGATTAATAGTAGTTTTAGCTTCATCAAGTTTTTCATTTCACATTATCTCAGCTAAGGGTAATTTTTTTATGATTCTTAAATATAGATATGCTCCGAATTTTCCACTTTCTGAGTTTTGCGGAAAATTGGGTTAATTTTACTTGAATTTAGGAGTCTGCTTTGGAAAGATATCTCAGGGAAGGAGAATTTTTTCCTAACTCATATATATGGATATACTCCGAGTTTTCCAGTTTCTTAGTTTTGCCAAAATTGGGGAATTTTTCCTCAGAATTTCCAAGTCTGGTTGGGAGAGATATCTCAGGGAAGGAGAATTTTTTCCTAACTCATATATATAGATATATTCAGAATTTTTCACTTTCGGAATTTTGCCAAAATTTGAGATATTTTCCCTGAGAATGTAGGAGTCTACCTGAGAGATATTTCTCGGTAAAGGCAGATTTTTTTGGATTCTTAAGTATAGATAGTCTCAAAATTTTCCACTTTCTGACTTTTGCCGAAAATTCAGAGATTTTGCCTGAGAATATCAGAGTTTAGTTGAGAGAGATATTTCAGGTAAAGGCAGATTTTTTCGGATTCTTAGATATAGATATCCTCAAAATTTTCCACTTTCTAACTTTTGCCGAAAATTCAGAGATTTTGCCTGAGAATATCAGAGTTTAGTTGAGAGAGATATTTCAGGTAAAGGCAGATTTTTTCGGATTCTTAGATATAGATATCCTCAAAATTTTTCACTTTCTGAGTTTTACCGAAAATTGAGAGATTTT